>NZ_JAUBTR010000047.1:0-54354 GCF_036705045.1 Microcoleus sp. BR0-C5 | reverse complement strand
AGGAAGAAGGAAGAAGGAAGAAGGAAGAAGGAAGAAGGAAGAAGGAAGAAGGAAGAAGGAAGAAGGAAGAAGGAAGAGGGAAGAGGGAAGTTCGGCAACGGATTCTATAACGGATCTAACTCATATGTTTTACCATTCTCAATTAGCTTTTTATGAACAGGCTTTTCGGCCTGTTCCACACAATATAAATTTTCTTGTGGAACAGGCCGAAAAGCCTGTTGCTGAAAATGGTGCAAGATATCAGATGTAACGGATGTCAGGAAGAAGGAAAAGGGAAGAGGGAAGAAGCAAGAGGGAAGAAGGAAGAAGGAAGAGAGAAAATTATCCCCTCTTCCAACTTAAAACTTAAAATTCAAAATTCAAACCTGAAAACTATACCTCACACTACACTCCCAACAAGCTGCTTAGCGGCAAGTGCGATATTTGACGTGATAAACTAAACCGCGATGAGCCAAATCGAAGGAGTCAACGGTGGCCATGCCGGCACCGCGGGCTGTCATTGCAGCATTTACTCGCATATTTACACTGTCGCCGCAGCGAGACCAAACATTAGCTACAGTGGCTAAGCTATCTCGAACATTGTAGTTAGTTTCGCCGCTGAGATTCCGATTAAAAACTGGGCCGCGGGCTCCAGCGAAAAAGTATTCTGCCCGCAGGTTGCCTGTGGTTTTGGGAGCAACGTAGCCGCGGTAATCAGCATCGTAGATAGAAATTTGGTAGCCTTGGGGTACTTTGATGGGAATGCTCAGATTGCAACTTTTCCGGCTTTCTGTTGAGACATTTCCCAGGGCTGCAAATTTATCAAATAGGATGGTGAGTTCTTGACCGTCGGGGCTGACGCTGACGCTGGCGGAGCGATCGGGGCAACCGCTACCGCCGTAGCTTGCACCTAAAATTTGAACTGCAGGATTAGCCAAGGCGGGGCCGATAGAAGCAGTCATTAATGCGGTAGCTAGCAATAGTTTTACAAACTTCATGGATGTTCTCCTTAATAAGTTCAGTTGTGTGTTAGGAGCACCCTAAAAAAATGGAACTGAATTTAGGTAATGTGTTTTAAACTTGGATATGGCAGCCTTCATGTTGCAAGATGAAAAGCCTGTCAAGCCAAGCTTATGACCTCATGTGCAGTTCCTATTCAGGTTTTTTCGATTAGTGAATTAATCGAAAGAATAGGTTTTATGTTGATACTTCTTAAGATTCATATCTGTTGGTAAAAGTTCCGGAAGATTTCGGTGCGAAACTCCGGATCTGTGTTATTGGGCTTGGATGGAGCGCGAGACAGCGAAACCAGTGGGGAGGCTTTTGGGCCCGGATCTGCGTTCTTAGGAAGAGTGCGGGAAGGAGAGGAAACGAGATAATGACATATTTGTGTATTTTCAAACCTCGCATACTTAGTGTCGCGCTGGGCGGATGAAAGGCAATTGTCGGAGCGAATTTTATGCGCGCGATATTCGTGTTTTCAATAGGGGTTTGATATAAGTAGTCCCGGACGCAGGGGCGGCAGAAACCGGGTTTTTTTTGCGTCAAGAATGCCTCGATGGCTGATAAGTTAGAATAAAGCCAATTAATTATTCCAAAAAATGAGTGCTAAAGTTACTGTCATCGACCATCCTTTGATACAGCACAAGTTAACTCTTATGCGGCAAACTCAAACGAGCACGGCGAAATTTCGCCAACTGCTGAAAGAGATTGGAATGCTGCTAGCCTATGAAGTGACGCGAGATTTGCCGCTAAAATACGAACTAATAGAAACGCCGATCGCCAAAATGAATGCACCGGTGCTGGCTGCAGAAAAGAAAATTGTTATTATTTCGATTATGCGCGCGGGTCAGGGACTGTTAGATAGTATTTTAGAGCTGATTCCGTCTGCGAGGGTAGGACATATTGGTTTGTACCGCGATCCGACAACTCGGATGGCGATCGAATATTATTTCAAAGTTCCCCAGGATATCGAACAGCGAGATGTTTTAATTGTCGATCCGATGCTGGCTACTGGTAATTCAGCAGTGGCGGCAGTTGATAGGCTGAAAGAAGTTAATCCGAAGTCTATTAAATTTTTGTGCTTGCTGGCGGCACCGGAGGGAGTGGGGCACTTTCACGAACAACACCCTGACGTGCAGATTTATACGGCTGCTGTTGACGAGTGTTTAGACGAGCATGGCTATATTGTACCGGGATTGGGAGATGCGGGCGATCGACTTTACGGGACTATGTGAATTCAAGAAAATTATTTTCTGCTGTATATGTCAATACATTCATTGAAAAATAACTTTACTAACATAACTATTGGTTTGATAGTGCCAGACAATGTAAATTGTAAGATTTTAATGTCAGGAAAAGCCTATATATAGCAAGGGTTGTAGGATTTTTTTCGTTAAATTCGTAAATTGCATTATCTCAATGTATTTACTGCATTTTATGGTGTAATTCTCTGCCTTTAGTGTAATTAATCGCAGGAATTATTTCTCATAAAATAGATGTATGATGCTTACCGTTTTTGATCGACTACTAACAATTATTGGACGAGGAAAAAAGAATGGAGACTACAGCACAGAAAGAAGCCCCAACTCAGCCTGTTGAGGAAGTGAAAATTCAGAATATCAACAGTTTGGAGTTTGAGCTTTGGGCTAAAGCAGTGAAACGGCAGATGATTGCAGCACTCTCTAAAAAGGGCGCGATTTGACCTCTCTGGGTTTTTTGTGCACAGGTTGTGTTAATTAATTAAATTAACAAAAGTTTTGTCTGCATTGTTGTCCGAGTTCGAGAGGAGTAAGGGAAAGAGTTTTGAGATTGCGCTGCTTTCGGAGTTACGGGAGGTGCAAAAGAAAGAATTTTCCTTTTTCCTAGTTTTGGACGTACAGGTGGAAGGAAGCCGGGTTTTTTTACGAAAATACTTCTGTTGCAATCGGCAGAAATGGTAAAAAACCCCGGTTTCTTTGTGTCAAGAGTGCCTCCGGGACTGTTCTATAGCAATCCTTGCAGGAGTCGTAAATTTTTGACCCCACCCCAACCCTCCCCTTATCAAGGGGAGGGAGTAAGAAATTCACAAATGATGCGAGGATGGCTATATCTGCCGAATGCTTTCTGCCCGATTACGATCGCTTGTCAACCGCCGCCAGCAAGCGCAGACTTCCGTCTTGAATCTGCACTGCTTTCACCGTTCCCACAGCAACTCTTTGTTGACCGTTAGCCATCGCTACCTCAATCTTAATCTTGGGGTCAGCCTGCAATCCCAGCCGCCCCCACAGCCACTTGACTTGAGTAGCAGGAAAAGAGCTCACTTCAACATCAGAAAATGGCGAATTAACCCAGCGGCTACCGTCGTAAAAACTCGCTACCTGCACCTGATACCAAACTTGTTCTCCTGCCAATTTTAGCTCGTTTTTCGGTTCTGGTTCCAGCCACTCAGCGGGATTGACACTGTTAATTAAAGTAGCAGAACCCATAATTTGACTTTTGTGGTCTTCTAAACTTTCAGCCTGAGAAACTGCTTCCTCAAGTTTGTTGACCAAATTCCGAATTCGACTTCTTGTTTCGCTGTCAGTATCTGATTGCTGGTCGAGCCAATTCATCGCCTCGCGAGTGCCGTCTTGAGACGCTACAATCAGGGCACCCCAAGCCTTGACATCGGCGTCAGCGGCATTCACTCTCAAGGCGGCGTCGATGCGGTTCCAGATCCGCCCGCTGTCATTTTTGAGGGTTGTGGCTATTTCGTGACTGTTACTCGGATCGGCTTCAAATACTTGCAAAGCTTCAGTCCAGCGGCCGTCGATCAATTCTGCGAGAACTTGTTGACCGGGACTGGCCCAAGATGCGATCGCCTGAGCCCGAGTAATTTTAGCGTGAAATTCGATCGTTTCTAGCTGAGCTTGCGCGACTGCAGGCCAATTTTTGCCGGCTTTCCCCTTCGCCAAACGCATGACATTTAATGCTGGAGACCATAGCCCGCTTTTTGCCAGTCGCAGCCCATTTTTGTAAGTCTCGTCATTGAAAGCAATTTCTTCTAAAGAAATCGCCGTTAACTGAACGGGGTTCGGCAAAAATTTGCGCGGGCCAATTTGATAAAGGGTAAATTGCGGCTCTAAACCAACTGTTTGGTCGATCGCTAACTGCGGGTTTTCGCCCTTAACAATTTGCTGCCAATTCGGCGGTTGTCCAGCCGCACTCGTCCACTCCAAAAGCGAGATTAAATGATTTTGGCTGGGGTTGTAGCGAACGACTTGTCCGTAGGGAATTTTCTTGTCGCCCTGCTTTAGTTGACCGCTGACATTAAACCAAATGCCGGAGGCGGGGGGCTTTCCGTCAAAGCGGCGCAGTTCTGTTAGGGGTAGGGACTGATTCGAGGCTTGATTGTCAGATGTAGAGTCAGCTAAAGAAGCAATGACAAAAGATTCCGCAGGGCCTTCTACATTCACAGAACTTGCTAACTGAAAATACTGCTCTTTATCGGAACTGCGATCGGGAAGCTGCACCCGCTTGTACACCCGAAGTTCGACAATTTGACGGCAAGGATTTTTGCAAACCGTAGAAGCCTTAACGGTTCTTTCTACCATCACCGGCAATAGCAAATCGGAAATAGAATTATCGCGGGATTGATCGACGGGAAGCGGCAGGGGTTCTCCGGTTACGAATCCCAATTTGCGGATGCTGGCTTTGATTTGATCGAGAGTTTGGATCGAATCTCTGCTACCTGTAGGCAGGCGCGACCATTCCGGCACAAATTGAGAGATCAACTTGTTGCCATTGGGATCGACAATTAGCTGATAACTCAGCCAAGCGCCGCCTCCCATTAAAGCTGCACAGCCACCCAAGATGCTGAGGGCTGTCAAATTAGCTATCAGTCTTTTCCAGGGATATCTGGCGCGAGTTCGGGGAGTAGGTATTGGACGCTGGGACTCTTGAAGATTTTTGGGGCGTCGGGTTTGGCGACGGCGTCTTGTCGGAGGAGGAGCAACTTTGCTATTTTCTGGGGGTTTGGCTCGATTTTTTGAGGGGTTAATTTTGTGTTCCATCATGCCATTTTAGAATTTAGATTTTAGAATTTAGAGTTTAAATTTGCAATAGCCGATCGTACTGCCGACCTATGATATCCCAAGTGTATTGGCTTTCAACGAGCGATCGAGCGTTGACAGAGAGCTCCTGTCTTAGCTGCTGATTTTCAAACAAACTGGCGATCGCCTCAACATAGTCCTGAACTTTGTTGGCCCGCAAGGCCCTGATCAGTTGTAGCCCACCATCGACGGCTAAACCCTCCAAACCTCGATCGCTAGCAACCACGGGAGTTCCCGCAGCCATCGCCTCCAAAGTTTTATTTTTAATCCCAAAACCAATCCGCATCGGCACCACACAAACAGCAGCTTGATGCAAATATTCTGCCACCCTTTGCACCCGACCTACTACTTGAATTCCGGGGAGTTTCCCCAAACCGAGCACTTCCGGGACTGGCGAAGCCCCTACTAGGGTGAGGGTAGCATCGGGATAGCGCTGCTGCAAAGGCGGCAGTATTTGCAAACTCAGAAATCGCGCCGCGTCAATATTAGGCAAATTGTTCATTGCGCCTGCAAAAATTAAGGTGTGTCCTCCCGGATCGATCGACCGATAGGGAAATTCAGTTAAATCCACGCCGTTAGGAATTACATCTATGGGAGGTACAAAAAAATCTTGTTTTCCTCGCACTCGAACCGGAGGCGACAGCAATTCTAGGAGTTGCTCTCTGTCGGTGGATGTTGTCGCAACAATGCGGGAGAATTTGGAACAGTAGCGTTTTTCGTAGCGGGCGAGTAGCGGTAAATTCAGTCGATCGCGCAGGGGTTTTTCCGAGGTGCCGGTTGCTAACATTTCCCTGCAAGTTCCCCAAACGGAACTGTGAATGTTTGCCACTGTCAGCACTTTTTGTCGCCATTCTGGACGCACGTAAATCTCGTTAACGCTGTGTTCGCAGGTGACAACATCGCATTTGCCTGCAGTTACTAATTCGTCTGCCCAATTCTGCATTGCTTGGGAGTAGCTTGAGAGGACGTTCGGAGGTGTCCCGAACAACAAAAATCTACTGAATCTGTGGAATTTTCCTATTATTTCAGAGAACCCCCCCTCAGTCCCCCCCTTATTAAGGGGGGGAGGCAAGAAGCCCTCCTCAAGCCCCTGGTGCAGAGTTAGCCCCTCCTTGACAAGGGGGGGTTGGGGGGGTAATTGCGGGGAAGCCAAGAAGCCCTCCTCAAGCCCCTGGTGCAGAGTTAGCCCCCCCTTGACAAGGGGGGTTTGGGGGGGTACTTGCGGGGAAGCCAAGAAGCTCTCCTCAAGCCCCTGGTGCAGAGTTAGCCCCCCCTTGGCAAGGGGGGGTTGGGGGGGTACTTGCGGGTGGGGAAAAACTGCCAATTCTGCAACTTGCTGGCGCAATGTGTCGATTTGTGCGTCGGTGACATCGCGCGATCGTACAGTGCCGAGAATTACCTCATGCCGCTGGCTCAAGTATTGTAATAAATTAAACGTCCTTACCTGAGTTCCTCCGCGGCTTGGCGGATAGGGAAAAGTCGAGGAAAGCATCAAAATCTTCATGGGATGTGGGATAAACTGAGATGTTGCACCATTCTCAATTACTTGTTTAGGAACAGACTTTTCGGCCTGTTCCACAAGAAAATTCACTCTTTGTGGAACAGGCCGTCGAGCCTGTTAAGCGAGAATGGTGCAAGATGTGAGATAAATAAATTTGCCGCTTGCGCGATAAAATTGATTGATAAAACGTTTTTTTTTAACAATTCTCGCACCTATGGACGAATTATCTGTTAAGGCGCTGCTGGAAGACTTGAAAAAGTCCGACGAAAGCGTGCGCGATCGGGCAACTACAGAACTCTGGCGCACGTGGTTTAACCAGAAGGGTGAGTATGGGATGCAAATTCTCAGGCGATCGCAAGTTTCGCTGGATGCAGGCGATGTTCACCACGCTTTGGATTTGCTGACGAAATTGATTGCGGAAGCGCCGGATTTTGCGGAAGCTTGGAACCGACGCGCCGTACTTCACTATACTCAAGGAAATTATAAAAAGTCGATCGACGACTGCGAAATCGTCCTCAAACTGAACCCGGTGCATTTTGGGGCGTTGCACGGTCTGGGTTTGTGCTACGCTGCCTTGGGAGAATACCTAAATGCTATTCAAGCTTTTCGTCGCGCTTTGGAAATTCAACCGTTTGCTTTGGTGAATCAAAAGTTAATTCTGGAGTGTACGGCTCGTTTGAGTTAAAGTTAATTTTCTGGGGCTGAAAAGTGTTAATACCCAATTATAAGCTGCTACGCATTTAAATTGAATCCATATCAGGGTTCAGGGGCCAGTTCCACAATAATAATTGTAGAAAAATTGACTTTCAAATTAGATGCACAACAGCTTAGTCACTTTTTAGCAATCTAAAATCTAAAATCTAAAATCTAAAATCTAAAATCTAAAATCTAAAATCTAAAATTGTCTAAGTTAGTGCCGAAAATTAGCGTTTGCATTCCTACTTACAATCGAGTGCATCTGCTGGCTTGTGCGATCGCCAGCGTGGTAGATCAAACTTATACAGATTTTGAATTAATTATCTGTGATGACGGTTCTACAGACAGCACTCCTCTGTTGATGTCGGAATTTGTCGATCGCGGGATTCGCTACATTCGCCACCCGCAGAATATCGGCAAGAGTAATAATATGCGATCGGGCTTTGCGGCAGCAAGGGGTGAGTATTTTATCAAGTTTGACGATGACGATCGCCTGAGCGCGCAATTTCTAGAGCGGACATCTGCTATTTTAGATAAAGACTCCAGTATCGATTTTGTCAGTACCGATCACTGGGTGATCGACATTAACAATTATATAGACGAAAACCAGACTAAACTCAATTCGCAGCGGTGGGGCCGCACCGAGTTATCGCCGGGAATTATTGAAGATTTGCTCTCTGCAGTGTTTCTCAGACAAAGTTTGCAAATAGGGGCGACTTTGTTTCGGCGCCGCGCCCTGGAAGAAGTCGAATTTCTGCGGCCGAATTTGCAAAATTGCGAAGATAACGATTTGTTTGTGAGACTTGCGATTGCCGGCAAAAAATGCTATTACTTGCCGGAGCTGTTGATGGAGTATCGAGTTCATGCAGGACAGCAAGGAGTCGATCGGGCAATTCCGTATTTAAGCGATAAATTGCGCTATTTGCTCGGCTACGAATTTGATTCCGAGAAGTTGGAAACAGTCAGGCTCAAAAGGATTGCAGAAACTCAATTAGCGCTAGGTTTGCGACTGATTGAGGTGGGTGAAACTGCAAAAGGGCGCCTGATGGTGCGGGCAGGAAAGTCTGTTTCTGCGGCGAAAATGTGGGCGGGTTTGGGATTGTCGCTGCTGCCCATCGAGTTGCGTCCCAGGGCGTTTGAGTTGGTGCGAGAGTTGATGAAATAACCATCAAGAAGAGTTATTAATTATCAGAAGCGGATAATATATTAATTTTAATTAGAGTACGGGGCTTTGTCGGGGCTTGAGATTTACTGAGATTTGGCTCGATCGAGAACTTGCCGGAGATCGTTCCGAGAGTCGGCAAAAAATAAAAATTCGATGGGACACGTTTTACATTAAATTAAGAAATTAAGAAATACTGAAAAATTAAGTATTTACGAGTTTGACATTGATCGGGCACGAGTACAGACCTAGGGCTGTTTCATTCTCTTGTAGGGGCAGCAAAGAGTGGCTGCCCCAATCTCTGAAACACCAGCAAATCGTGGATGGGGAGGGTAGGCACGGGGAGTAGGGGTAGCACTACAAGAGTCAAAATCATCGTTTTCCGTAGGGGCAATCCCCCCGTGGTTGCCCTGAAACAGCCCTGAGTACAGACCTTTCCTTGGGTCAGCCCTGCTTGTGCTATCTGTCAGGCGATTAGGGAAAACTTTTGCCCTGACATTGGGTAAAGGGATCAAAGCCAGCATTGTTAAATTTTGTCGAGTTTATTAATGCACCACTCATGTCAGTAACTAATCAGATTCGTTTTAATAATCTCAAGGGCGACATCTTCGGCGGTGTCACGGCTGCCATCGTCTCGCTGCCCCTGGCCCTCGCCTTCGGGGTCGCTTCGGGAGTAGGGCCGATCGGGGGACTGTACGGTGCCATTTGCGTTGGCTTCTTTGCGGCGCTGTTTGGTGGCACCCCAACACTGATTTCTGAACCCACGGGGCCGATGACTGTGGTGATGACTGCGATCGTCGCATCCCTCACCGCCAGCAATCCCGAACAAGGGCTAGCAATGGCGTTTACCGTTGTGATGCTGGCGGGGTTGTTTCAAATCATCTTTGGTATTTTCAAGCTAGGGAAATACATCACCCTGATGCCCTACAGCGTGATTTCCGGCTTTATGTCGGGAATTGGCGTGATTTTGATCATTCTGCAAATTGCACCGTTTCTGGGTCAAGCCCCTCCCAAGGGCGGTGTTTTGGGCACTTTTTTAGCAATTCCGCAGTTGCTAGCGAACATAAATCCGCCGGAAGCAATTCTCGGTGCCTTGACGGTGGCAATTATTTTCCTGATGCCCAAAAAGGTAAAGAAAATCGTACCCCCGCAATTGATAGCGCTGATTGTCGGCACGGTAATTTCCATGACTGTGTTTCAGGGCGCGGATATTCGCCGGATTGGGGAAATTCCGGTGGGACTGCCCCCCTTGCAATTGCCGACTTTTTCCGCCGGTCAAATCACGGTGATGTTTGTGGATGCGGTGATGCTGGGGATGCTGGGCTGTATCGATACCTTGCTGACGGCGGTGGTGGCGGACAGTCTGACGCGGACGGAGCACAAGTCCGATAAGGAGTTGATTGGTCAAGGAATTGGCAATATCGTATCGGGGATCTGCGGTGGCTTACCGGGCGCCGGGGCAACGATGGGAACTGTGGTCAATATCCAAACAGGCGCGACTTCGGCGTTGTCGGGTTTAACTCGGGCCTTGGTGTTGCTGGTGGTGGTTTTGGGGGCGGCGAAGTTAACTGAACCGATTCCGATGGCGGTTTTGGCGGGGATTGCGCTGAAGGTGGGGATTGATATTCTTGACTGGAGTTTCCTGAAACGATCCCACAAAGTGTCTGTTAAGGGTTCCCTGATCATGTACGGGGTGCTGTTTTTGACGGTGTTTGTGGATCTGATTGTGGCGGTGGGTGTGGGCGTCTTTATTGCCAATATCCTGACTATCGAACGGTTGAGTAGTTTGCAGTCTGCGGGAGTGAAGCTGATTTCCGATACGGATGATGATGTGATCCTCAGTGAGGAGGAGAAGCAACTCTTGGATCGGGGTAAGGGGCGCGTGTTGCTGTTCTGTTTGAGCGGCCCGATGATTTTTGGGTTGTCGAAGGCGATTTCCCGCGAACACAATGCTATGAAGGATGCGGATGCTTTGGTGATGGATTTGAGTGCTGTGCCCATGCTGGGGGTGACGGCTTCGCTGGCGATCGAAAATGCGATTCGCGATGCCTGCGATAAGGGTTTGCAGGTTTACATCGTCGGTGCCAGCGAGAAAATTCAGCAGCGCTTGCAGAAGTTGGGATTGTTGGATCTGATCGCGCCAGAGCATTTCCTGAGCGATCGTACCGCAGCCTTGCGACAAGCCGTCGCTGTGGTTGACAACAAAGGCATCCCCTTGGGAGTGCCGGTGTAACAAGGCGCGAATTCGCCAAAATAGTAGTTGTTTAGCAGGAGTGCCAGTTTCTCCTGCTATTTCTATGGCTCGATCGATCGTTTCATCTCGTTTCCGGTTGCATCAGTATTGTTCAAGTGTCCAAACAGTCAGTTGTCCCCAAAGCATAATTTTAGTCAACAGCCAACAGTCAACACTCAAGAATCAGGTCTGAGTGCAACCAGAATTGATATGAATTCTTGATTTTCGTCAGTCCCCCTCTGCTGGAACCAGAGGCAAGTTTAGACGAGGTTTTAACCGCCGAGTCTTCTGGCGTGTAGCTATACAACCAGAAATTATCCGATTGATATAGCGGGTAGCCACGGAATATCTGTAACGCCTGGGTCGTAGCCAAGTTGTTTGAGGAGTGTGGTAATTTGCCCTCTATGGTGGGTTTGATGATTGAACATATGTGTCACCAGCACCCAAGTCGGTAGCACGCGGCATTTACCATCTACATTGCTTGTGTACTCAAACCGTTGACTCAACCAGTCAGAATTAAGGTGTCTAGACCATTCTATAATTTGCCGATCCGTTGTCTCCCGTTCTGCTCTCAAAACCTCAAAGTCACCATAAAGTTCTTGACCGATAACGGTATCAGAAAATGGGTGAAGAGTGAAACGCCCCATCCATGCTTTGTCACCATACAGTAAGTGATTCAAAGTGCCATGAATCGATTTGAAAAAAGCACCCATGTCCTGTTTGCGCTGTTCATCAGGAATAGCCGAGCAGACAGAATATATATTTTGGTTCATCCAGCAATTGTACTCGGCCATTAGCTGGTAGTAGCTACCGTCGTACATACTCAAAACTTAACCGCCTAGTTTGAACAACTTACATTATACAATTACGTCTTTCATAATACACCTGAGTCTAATAGGTCTAGATAAATAAATTCAGGAGCTTTAACTCCCGCTTCCTCTCTTATTTTAACCAGTGCAGGCGACTCAAAGAATGCTCTTGCATCTGTTGTTGATGTCCACGCGGAGAAATGAACGATTTTGTTGGGTTCATTGTCATACTTCAAGACCTGATAGGAGCGCTCTCCAGCTTCTTTTCGGATGCTTTCAGCATTATCAAATACGTGTTTCCAAGCTTCATAATTTTCTACTTCATGAATAATTAAGACATACTGCATAGCAATAAAGTTTATTGGCAATTTAAGTTTGTGATGCTGCAAATTATAACAGGCGATCGCACATTTTTTTGCCTAAATTGCGATCGCCCCACGTCCAAAATGCCAAGCTGTCATCAATGGAAGCGATTGCTTCCCTTCGGTCGCAATGACATACTTATGTATCAGGACTTACATAAAAAGTGGTTGAACGCGCGAATTATAGCCATAAGACTCCATGCACACCGCACCCTACATAATTAGGTTATGCGTAAGTCCTGTAAAGTAGAAAACAGTTCCCCATCTAAGTTTTTCCTAAATATCGTGTCTATATTTTCTGAAATTCCGACTGTGTGGTTGCAAATTTCCCTCGTGGGTATCTGGCTGGGCTTGATTTTACTGGTAGCGGAAGGGTTAAATCGCTTTACTTCTGTCGATCCTGAAGTATCGCGGAAGGTTGTTCACATCGGTACTGGAAATGTGATTTTGCTAGCGTGGTGGCTGGAAATACCCGGTTGGGTGGGGATTTCGGCGGGGGTTTTAGCAGGTGCGATCGCCCTAATTTCTTACCAAGTTCCGATTTTGCCCAGTCTTAACAGTATCAACCGGAAAAGTTGGGGGACTTTTTTCTATGCTGTTAGTATCAGCGTTCTCGTGGCTTGGTTTTGGCCGCTACAACATCAGGAGTACGCTGCTTTGGGCATTTTAGTCATGACTTGGGGCGACGGATTGGCTGCTGTCATCGGCCAGAAATACGGCAAACATATTTATCGAGTTTGGGGAATACAGAAGAGTTGGGAAGGTTCTGCAACTATGTATTTGGTGAGTTTTGCTGTTAGCAGTTTGATTTTGCTGACGGTTCAAGGCACAGTTTGGCAAACTTGGGCTGTGTCTGCTGTTGTAGCTTTGGTTGCTGCTACTTTGGAGTCGGTTTCCAAGCTGGGAGTTGACAATCTGACTGTGCCTATCGGCAGTGGGGCGATCGCCTTTTTCCTAAATCAATTTTTGATAATTGGTAATGTGTAATCTGAACTTACCCCCACGGGGGGCGTTGCTGGATACAGATATGAATTCAAGATTTCGCAATTGCTATAAACCAAGTCGGGTGAGTTTTGTAACTTTCGATAAAAGGTAATTCATACGGTGAATCAGCAACGCCAATTATCAAATTTCTAAGTTCCGTTAAAGCAGCCGACGTGCTTGTAAAATTTGTTGTTGCCATTGCTCGAAAGCGGGGATTTTTGAGCGATCGTCTGGGGGAAACATCGCCCTTATTTGCTCCATTAGCTCGATCGCCAGCGGTACGCCAAGCTGCAATTGTTCCAAGACATCCCGCTGAGCAAAAACGGTTTCGGGTGTTCCTTCTAAAATCAATTTTCCTCGATCCATGACAAACACCCAATCAGCCCAGCGGTAGATGAAATCGAGGTCGTGACTTGCTAAAAGAATAGTGGTTCCAGCGCTGTGAATTTGTTGGAGTAAACCGATCAGTTGTCGGGTGTGACGCGGGTCGAGATAGGCGGTAGGTTCATCTAGCAGCAGCAGTTTGGGCTTGAGAACCATGATATCGGCGATGGAAACCCGCTTTTTCTGGCCCAAACTGAGATTGTGAATTGGTTCGCGGGCGAGTTCGTTTAGATCGAATTGCTCGATCGCCTGCTGCACCTGTTGAGCAATTTCCGATTCTCTCAGGCCTAAATTGTACAATCCATAGGAAATATCTTCTTCTACCGTCGAAGCTACTAATTGATGTTCGGGATTTTGAAAGACGAGTCCGATTTGTTGGCGCAGTTGCATCAAAGATTTGCGATCGTAGCGAAAGGGTTCACCTTGCCAGCTAATGATTCCCTGTTGCGGTTGATATAAGCCATTTGCTAACAGAAAAAAGGTAGTTTTGCCACAGCCATTTTGACCGAGCAGCCCGCACCGTTTCCCAGCGGGGACTTTGAGATTTAAACCCTGAATTGCTACTCGCGAACCGCAGGGATAGGAGTAGGAAGTGCCAGCGAATTCGAGAATCCATTCAGACATATTTGTTATTTTTTATTTTGTATAGCTTTGTTCCCAGGCTCTGCCTGGGAATAAATACCCGGAGGCTATGCCTCCAATTACCGATTACCGATGAATGATTACCAATTACCGATTACCGATTTCCATTCTATAGCAATCCTTGCAGGAGTCGTAAACTTTTTACCCCACCCCAACCCTCCCCTTATCAAGGGGAGGGAGTAAGAAATTCACAAATGATTTAGAATTGCTATATTTGTGTCAGCCTTGATCAGATTTTGACAACTGCCAAAGTTGCATTTCATAACAGAGATGTTGCTCAAAAAGTTGACTTGCCTCCAATCCTTCAACTACCAGCTTCTTGAACCAGCGACGAAATATCCACCGCAGGAATTTGTGGACGGGGGGAACTGTAATCGCAATCAAATCTGCAACATAGATCATTGTATTCAGTCCATATCGGCGGAAAGTATCGACATACAAATCGATTGTTGGCAAAATATGGGCGGAAATATCCTCAGTTTTTACTAAAGTGAATCCAGCCTGATTTAATGCTGCATGAAGTTCCGTAACAACATGACAATTAGAGAACATTCCCTCTTTATAATTAGCATCAGATCGCAGCATATCAGCCAGCAAAACGTAACCGCCCTGATTGAGGATTTTGGCGGCACCGTTAGCAATATCAACAGCCGACATATACTGGCTACTTTCGCTAAAGAGAATAAGATCGTAGAAATGGGTTGCTTTGAAGTCTTCAAACCTCGTGAGGTGGAAGATTGCCCGATCGCCCGTACACTTAAGAAAGCGCTGTTGTTGGAACGGATCGGGTGCGAGCCCTTCGACTGCAAAACCTCGATCGAGCAAATAAGCCGCATTTCCGCCAATCCCGCAGCCCACATCGAGTATCGTATGAGTGCCTTTGGGGATTGCATCCAACAGTTTTACAGTATAAGCTTGCTGAGCTAGGCGCAATCGTGCGATCGTTAGTTCGTCTGCGGACACAGGTAGGGTTTCCCAATAGCCGTAGTGAAGGTAGGGCGAATCTGTCAGGCCCAAATAGTAATTAAGCGCTGCATTTTGGTAGCGAGTTACCTTGGAAATTTCGATTAATTTTGGCTGCGGCATTCGGAAAATTTAGTAAGTTTTAGGATTTAGGGCAGAGTTGAAATTCTTCCCAGCGCTTGCATACCTGTTCATAGCACTCAACAGGAGAAATTGCCAACTTTTGCAACAAATTGATATCAATCTGACCATTGGCGATCGACAAAAATATAATTGCTGCCTTGGGTTCGTAGCTATCAATGATTTGGAGCAGATTTGAAACAGTGTTCTCCTCTATTTCTAGTTGCTGCAAATAAACGGTTGCCTCCAAGTCGGAAATAAATTGCAGATCGTACTTGATAGTATCTACGCTCCAATTCACAGAACCGTTAATGGGAGTATTGATTTTGCAAGCAACCAAGCCTCGTCCTTGATGCAAAAAGCCATTCCAAGCAGTATGTCCTATCGGCAAAATATTCTGGTGAATAAACAAGTTTTGCCAGTAGCCAAAACTACCCTGCCAAACACTATCTTCAACTCGCATTTTTTTAGTTTCCCGCTGCCTAAAATTTCGTTATTGTCAATCGGGAAACGGAGCACAACAGCGGATTATTTGTAAAAATATTGAACTCACCATCATCCATACCTCGCAGATGAAAAACATGATTGTAAACAAATCGGCGGGCATCCTGACTCAGAGATGCAATGATCTCCTTACAGTTGCGGGACAGCGCCGGATTCGCACCGAACTTTCCCCCTTACGTCTGATGTGTGTTTTTCATCAGAGCCGATCGATATACGGGGATATTACCACTATTTGGGATATTTGACAAAAAAAGCCGTGTGCCTATTCACCAAACTCAATATTTTCATACAAATCGGCCAGCGAAATTTCCACAGCAACAGAGGTTAAACTGAGCCGATCGCCCATACAGCTATATTCCGAAAAAATCCACTTATTCGCATCAGTTTTAGAATATTGCTCGACCTGTAGCCGATATTGGTCGATTAATAAATACTCCTGAAAACTAGGAATACTGCGATAAGCAGCAAACTTTTCATCGCGGTCATAAGCTTTGGTACCTTTAGACAGCACCTCAGCAATTAGCAGCGGATTGGTAATTGTATCCGTCCGTCCAGATTGGAGCTCGATCGGGCGCGCTACCACCATCACATCTGGGTAAGTATAATTATTAAGCTGCGGAACCCAAAGCCGCTGATCCGATGCAAAAATACTGTAAGGTTTACCCTTAAGACTCACCCTCAAAATAGCATTTAAGATGCTCGTAATTTCATTGTGATCCGGTGTGCCGCCAGCCATCAGAACAATCTCCCCATTGATAAATTCATGCCGATCCTGAGAATTGATTTCCAATTCTAGATATTCCTCAGCGGTGTAGGTTTTGGTTTCAACTTGCGCGATCATACACAACGCTCTCCTTTAATCTACTCATTTCATTTTATCTTAAAAATTTGCCTGATTCAACAGAAAAGTAGATTTGAATCATGCTAAGAAACAGGCTTTTCGGCCTGTTCCACAAAGAGGGAATTTTATTGTGGGGCGTGAGTTTGGCATCAAGAACAGGCTTTTCGGCCTGTTCCACAAAGATTGAATTTTGTTGTGGGGAGTAGGGGTTGGGCCGAAGAGCCCGCCCGTGCGATCGCACTTAACAAACTTACCGCAGCGGGACAAAGTTATAGCCAGTGCTTCCTCCTTGTTTAACTTGCACTAAAATCGGCTTACCAGCCCGATCGCCCGTGGGCAAAAACTTCACATCCTCGCTCGATCCTGCTGCCGAAAAACTCGCATTTCTGAGTGCTTGTTGCAACCCTTCCCGCGTATTGCTTTGCCGCAAGCCAGCGATGACAGCTTGAGTCGCGTCAAAACTCGTTGCGGTTCGCCAATTCACAATGCCTCCCCAACGCTGGCGGGCATTTTCTGGGAAACGGCTACCGGGATTAGTTTCAGGATGCCAGGGAACGGGCAAAACAAGGCCGTCAACGTCTTTTTGTCCGTCTTTTAAAGTTTGAAAGGTGTAGAGCGTAGTGCTGCCGTAGAGTGGCAATTTGCCTCGATTGCTGCGAGCCAGAGAAATCGCACGGTCAATGCGATCGATGTGGGGCGCTACCATCAATCCTTGTGCACCTTTGCTGACAGCATCGGCGATCGCACTTTCGGGATTAAAAGAGGGTAATGAAAAGTCGCAAACAGTGGGAACTAATTTGCCGCCAGCAGCAGTAAGAGATGCCACAAATTCATCTTTAAATGATATGTTATCCGGTGCTTGGGAGTCGTAACAAACGGCAATATTAGTTTGGCCTGCTGTTTTGACTGCATATTCTGCTAAAGGAGCGGCCATTAAGCTAATATTGGGTACTGTCCGAAAGATGTAGCTGCCAAATCCTGATAGATTGTTGGCAAAGCTCGTCGGTGTCACCATTACCAGTTTTTCTTGCTGATAGATAGGAGCAGCTTCGAGAGATGCGTTGCTAGCGTTGTGTCCAATTACGGCTAGTATATTCTGATCTTTTGTCAATGTCCTTGCAACTTCTCTGACCACTTCGGGACTGTTGTCATCGTTGACAATTTCTACTTGCAGTTTGGCGCCCTTGATGCCACCGCTAGTATTGATTTCATCCTGAGCTTGGGCGACACCTCGAAGGATTTCTTGGGCAACATTGGGGTTGCTACCAATGGGGACGCTGACAGCAATTTTCAAGGAAGAACCATTGCTGGCTGTGGCATTATTCAAATAAATAATGGTTTCCGGGTCGTTGCGATTTTGTTGCAGCGATTTCTGAAAATATTGGGCTGCCGCTTGGTAATTTCCCTCAGCAAAAGCTTGAACTCCTGCTTGTTTGTCAGGTGTTGTGTAGGATGTCAGCAATATCTGATTTCCTAAACTGATACGATTGGCGATCGCTCCCGATGCGATCGTTGTCGGTGTTGATGTAGATGTAGGTGTATTTGAAGTTTTGGCATTCAATAAACCGGGAAGGAACTTGTATGCGCCAAACCCAATTAAGCCGATAGCAATAATAAAAACAATGGGCGGTGGGCTGTTTCTTTTGTTAGTATCTTGATACATAATTTTTTTTCGGTATTTTGTTGATAATATAATTATTCATTCAACTACTGTTCACGTCAATTCATATAATTCATTAATTAAGCTCATAAAAGTCATATTTGTAATAGCTGTTGCAGGAAGTGCGATCGCCCTGATTCAAATCCGGCCCGCTAAACTAACGAGAATACGAAAATTATCAACAATAGTCCTGGACGCGCGGGTAGTCAGAAACCGGGTTTTTGGCCAGAATACTTGGTTACAACCCGCAGATTCAGTAAAAACCCGGTTTCTTTGCTTGTGATGCGTAAGTGTCGTTGATATTAACCACCGCCACCGCCACCGCCACTAATCGTGAATATAATGCAGGACTTACCTACTCCGACCAAAGAAACCGGGTTTTTTACGAAAAGACACGTTATATCGCAGATTCGGTCAAAAAACCCGGTTTCTGGGCCCCCATTCGTCCAGGACTAACAATAAATTTAGCGTTGAAATACCGCACTTAACAAAGTTAAAAACGTACATCCAAACACCGCTTCCAATGTATATCTTCGCGAAGGTTTGTAAGGGTAAGAATTCCAAACGCGCAATTCTCCATTAAAGCCGCGCGACGCTAAACTCAGCGAGACTTGACGGTAGTTTTCCAAAGTTCGCTGAAGCAATTGCCCGATTAAAATGCCTAAACTCTGCATTCCCCGCTTCCAAGTGCGATAGCCACAGCGGGAGTTTTGGGCTATCCAAAGTTCATCGGCGATCGCCAATAAGCTAAAAATAAACCGATACATTAGTAATAGCAGTTCTGTGACTAACTCTGGACAGCGTAATTGTCGGAGAATCTGCAAGATTTCTGTAAATGGCACGGTTAAGAGGATGAAATACATACAGCTTGTCGATGCGAAGGCGCGGGCAAATAGCAAGCTCACTTGGTATATTCCAGTGCGACTCACATACAGATAAAAAGTGCCGATGCTAATGCCCCAACCTTGCCAAATATCCCACTGAATTCCAGGGATTCGATCGCCCGCAACCGCACCCAGCGCCAAAGCAGGCAAACTTGTCAGCAAAAACATCAACGGTAGCGACAGCAACCGCAAATACAGTTTCCCCGGAATACCCGCATAGACGACGATCCAGACGGCCAACCAAAGGGCGATCGACAATTGGACGATCGCCCCAGAAACTAGAGACAGAATTAAAAGGGCGATCGCAAAGGATAACTTGTGAGATGGCGGCAACCCGCGCAAGCGATTGGTATAAGCCAGACTATCAATCTGATGGTTCATTCCGACGATTTATTATCAGACTGCTGCCGAGATTGCGATCGGCCTTTATACAACCCAATGACGTACCCAACTACGCCCGCCCCCATCGCCGCTTGAGACGCAAACAATAGACTTGAAATTTCGCTGCTAGCCGGCTCAAACAAGTGATTAAACCAAGGTTGATAACCCGGTTGAATTTCCGTAATTGCTTTTTTAGCTTGGTCATCGGCACCGCCATATTCACCCCGCACAAAAACGAGAGGAAACGCTGCCAAAACAATTACAGCGCCAGCCAACAGCCAATTTTGCCGCGAAGTAGATTGGTGATTTTTTGTAGGCTTTTGATTCACGGCTTATGACTCCTGTCTCAATAATTTCAAAGTTTCCAACTCTGGCTTCCCGTAAGAATGCAGCCAATTCCAGACCAATAGAGTCAGCAATCCCTCACTGATGGCTAGGGGTACTTGAGTGATAGCAAAGATGCCAGCAAACTTGAGAAACGAAGCCATAAAACCGCCACTTGCTGCCGGAAAAGCTAATGCTAATTGAATCGAAGTCGTCACATAAGTCAGCAAATCTGCCAAAGCCGCCGCACAAAAAATTGCCGCCCGCTGACTACCAGTTCGCAACAGCAATTGATAGATAAAATACGCAGCGAAAGGGCCGACAATCGCCATCGAAAACATATTCGCTCCCAGCGTTGTCAAGCCACCATGCGCTAACAGTAACGTTTGAAACAGCAGAACTAAAGCCCCCAGTACCGCCATCACCGAAGGGCCGAACAAAATCGCACCCAAACCGGTACCCGTCGGGTGAGAACAACTGCCCGTTACCGAAGGAATTTTTAAAGCAGAAAGCACAAAAGTAAACGCACCCGCCAAAGCCAGCAATAGTTTAAGTTCGGGGTGTTCTTTTGTAATGCGAGTAATCGATCGCAAACCTACTGCAAAAAAAGGCAACGCCACAATCCACCAAAATGCAGCCCATTGCACCGGCAAAAAACCTTCCGAAATGTGCATAGCTGCGGCGGGCGTTGCCGAGCCCAGGACAATATAACAACTCAAGCCAGCCATCAATCCCAAGCTGACTAATTTCCGATTTCTGGCCTTCACGCTGAACCTCGCAGATGAGACTATGTAAACTAACACATCGGCGGGCATCCTGACTCAGAAAGCGACAAAACTCTCATTACAGTTGCGGGACAGCGCCGGACTTGCACCGAACTTTCCCCGTTTCCTCTAACGGCTGCTCCCCATTAGAACCGACTGGTTAGACATAGTTTAGTCGATCGCGTAAGTCTCAGCAAATCTTTTACAAAAATTACTTCAGATTAACTAAGTCAAAATTACCTATCATCTTCTCTTCCTTCGCGTCTTCGCGGTTCGTTCCATAAATACTATTGTTAAACAAATCAACGGTATAATATTAGTGAGTTTTGAGGAAAGCCGCCATGTTAGATTACAAATTTCCGAGGCACTGGCCCTCAGCCGATGAACTACCAGACTCAGATGAAACGCCTGTGGATAACGAACTGCAAGAACTAATACCAGGGTTGTTAAAAGCTATATTGCTCATACTTTGGGCAGAACGCATGGACTGGTTTTTTGGCATAGATATGGGTATTTATCATCACCCCGATAAACCTCCCATTGTGCCCGATGCTTTTTTAAGTTTAGGTGTAGAAAGGTTTTATGATGAAGAATTGCGCCCCAGTTACGTGCTGTGGGATGAAAATGTTCTGCCGAGTTTTGTGCTGGAAGTAGTTTCCCCAAATTATCGCAAAGAATACAGCACAAAGTTGGAGGAATATCAAGCTTTAGGCGTACTTTATTACGTCATTTATTCTTCCCGCCGCCGTCGTAAACCTCATTTGGAAGTACACAAGTTAGTCAATGGGAAGTACGAGTTACAGCCAGGACATCCTGTTTGGATGCCTGAAATTGGTTTAGGGATTGGTTGTGAAAGGGGAAGTTATTCTGGGGTGACAAGGGAGTGGTTGTATTGGTATGATGCCGATGGAAAACGTTATCTGACTCCTGAAGAACAGGTGAAAGAATCAGCGCAGCGCGCCCAACAGGAATCGCAGCGCGCCGATCAATTGGCCCAACGTTCCGATCGACTAGCTCAGCGATTGCGGGAGTTGGGGATAGATCCTGATAATCTGACCTGATGGCAATCAAAAGCACAACACTGACGCACTCTTGACGCTCAGAAACCGGGTTTTTCAACGCCCGATCGATCGTCCTCAACGGAGGATTTTCTGGAAAAACCCCGGTTTCTGCCTCCAGAAATGTGTGAATATTTATCGCAAAAATCAGGAAATATCGAGCTAGATTTGGGAAAAACAGAAAGTTGGACGGCAAACATTGAGATGCAGCTCGAAAACATGAAAATCAACAGAGGTTATTAAATAATGGTCATGAATCTGCGTTCTTACGATATCATCTGTTTTGGTGATGAAGTTCCAGGAGTTCTAGCTGTTATCTCTGCCTCCAGAGAATATCTTCGCCGAACAAAGCGTTATCCGCGAATTTTACTGATGTCTAAAGCAAGCTTGCAAGAAGGCATTGGCGGGCATTTGGTAAGAGGCGGTCTTGCTTATTTAGATAGAAGTCAGATTAGTGAAGAACTTCAACAATCTTTAAAGTTAGATACCTTTGGTTCACCGGCGACAATCTATAAAGAATTCTTACAAAAATCCGGTGTCACCGCAATTGCACTAGACCCCCGCAAAGCCAGTGCAGCCCTGAAAGAAATGCTGGTAAAAGCTGGGGCTGATCTCCTCAGCAAAGTAGAAATTAAATCAGTCAGTAAAGAAGGTCAAAAAATTGTCAGTATAACCACCTCTCAAGGCGTAGTTTATGCCGGCAAGCAATTTATTGATGCCACTGTCAATGCCGAATTAGCTCAAGCTGCCGGTGTGAGAAAGCTGAAGGGATTTGAAACATTTGGTCTGCCTAATTCAGAACTTCCAGTCACCCTCGTTTTTGAAACCCAAGGACTCAGTGCAAGAGCACTGAAAGAATTCGATTATATTTATCTAAAACGCTTTAGCAACCTGGCCGATGCAGAGAGTCAAAAATTTTTGCTGTACGCTGCAGGCAAGGATGCCAAACTAGCAGAAGAGCTTCGGCGGGAAATGAGGGACACTCAAGGCAATCTCAAAACTCTGTGGGCGGGTAACGATTACATCGATGTTCGCGCGCCGGCTCTGTCTGTAGCTTACCACTCATTTAGAGGAAGAAAACTATCTTTTTCTGAAACTGGCATAATTTTAGATGAGGGAAATATAGCAATACTTCCAAATGACAGACTTTCGTGGAATGCGCTTTTATTTGCAGTCACAGCCAGCGAAGCGGAAGCCTTAGCGAGAAGCGGGAGCAAACCCACGGCTAATATGCAAAGAGAGATGTTATTTATTACAACTTGGCTGAGGAGTTTGGGGGCTACTTCTGTTACTTATGCCTCAGAACTTTATATCAGACACGCTGGCAATGTGACGGGAGTTGTAGAACCTTTAACTGGCGCACAAATGCTGTTAGGTGGCGTACCTGCTAATGAAGCCCTGGCAACATTTAGCTATCATTTTGATGTACGGGGAGGCATCCAGGGTATTGGCGAGAAAGCAAACAGTCTAGGATGGTTTAAAAGTCTGAGTTTTAAACACCCTATCTTTAATGTTGGCATCCGCCACGCATTAATTAAAAACGTTCCTAACCTGGCAGTAGTCAGTCCGTGTTCGGGATTTGAAGGGTTAGCCTGTTCTGTCGGCAGAATAGTTGAATTCAACGCCGCAGTTGGTCAAGGTGTGGGTATCGCTGCGGTTAATGCCATTCTAAATAACAAAAATCTAGCCGATGTATCTAACCAAGAAGTGAGACAAGTTCTCGCTGAAACAGGTCAGTTACCTAAAATTTTTGGAGTTGCAAATAATGGTGATGGAATGCTATTGGCGCAATTTGAGAATCTTGTCAGTTCGGATGCTATTGCGTAATCTCAATTCCAATAAACAATGCAATAGTAGGTTTAGTGGGGGGAACGAAACTCAACACAACACTTTTTAGCAAAAAATGAGTGAAATTGGTATTAATATTATTTCCCCTGGAACGACAACAATCACGTTGGTTTGTAGTGAGGACTTTAATCCTCATAAAAATCTGAGCACTTCCGTCGTCACTACAAACCTATAACGGTGATTTTACCGGAAATTATATAATACCTCGATCGCCAACACCGAATTATTGTGCTGCGCGGCACTAATCGGTGAAACAACTTTTCAACTTGAGACTTCGCTTGATTTTTCCAGCTTGCTTTGCCACACAAACAAGAAAAGCGGGAAAGCACAGGAAAACGAAACAAGCACACCCAGAAGTATGTACAGCCCTACAAAACTTATATCCAATCGTTGTGACTCAGCGTACATCCAAGTGCTTCCTGCTACAGTTGCGATCAACAAATCTAAACTTACCGATTTCGCAGCAAGATTAGCCGAACTCTCCTTTACAAAGTCGAGCAAACCAGCATTTCTAAAAAACTGCAAGTTATACTACCAAGGCACTACAAGGCCCAGAATTGCTAGGATGAGATAAATGATTCGCTTAACGCTCATAATTACCCTACCTGTTCGTTGATCAACTGTATTAGCCTACTTGCTAACAACAAATCCTTACTTCTTCTGCGGGCACTTCGGATGAATCCCCCCCTGCAAACAAATGTAAGCAATTTGACTTTTATCTAAATTCTTAGCCTCCGCAAAATCAACTCCTAGGAATCTACCTGATTTACTACCAGTCGTGGGATTTTGAATAAATTGATCCGAAGCTGCTTTCCCCAGAAACACAGCGCCTTTAAAATCCGCTCCCGCTAAATTCGCGCCCCTAAAATCAACCGAACTCACCTCTGCATTCCGAAAATTGGCATCTTGCAACCGAGCATCTTTTAAATTCACGTTGGCGAGTTTAGTCGAAGTCAAATTGGCATTTTGTAAGTTTGCGCCGCTCAAATCAGCACCGGATAAATCAGCACCTTGCCATTCCGATTTAGACAAATTTGTCAAGGACAACTGAGCGCCTTGAGCCTTCACTTTGCCCAAACGTGCACCTGACAAATCTGCTCCCGACAAATTCGCACTTCCTATATCTGCCCCGGTAAAACTGGCATTTTTTAACAGTGCTTCCTGTAAATTTGCTCCAATTAAAATAGCACTGCTGAAATTAGCTGCATTCAAATTGCCGTTTGACAAATTAGCTTTGTTCATGACAGCGCGCACAAAATTAGTGCGGTTCATTACAGCACTGTTCAAAGACGCCCCGACCAAATTTACTCCTTCCAAATTAGCGCCGCTCAAGTCAGAAATCCAATCGTCAAATGTACCCGGACGCCTGTCTTCGCCGGTGCCGTAAAAGCGAGCTCCCTGCAAGCTGGCATTGGTTAAATTGGCATTTTTCAGCTTAATTCCAGACAAGTCAGCTTTGTTTAATACTAAAGTAAACTGAGACGGGCCGGCAGGACTTTGAGCTAAATCCGTGCGGCTGAGATCGACACCGTTGAGTTGGCTGCTATACACTGTGAGAATTTTGCCGATCGCCCTTTGTACTGTTCGCTGGCGGGCGGCCGCTAACTCGCGTTCCGGGGCCTTGCCGCCAAAGCGCAGGGAATCAAGGTCGTTGCTGAGGGCCTGATTCAACCGCTGCAACTCAGGCAAAGCTTTCGGGCCGCTACTGACTAAAGCTTGCTGGATCGCGTCCAGCATGGCGCGGTTGTCTTCTTGAGCTAGCAAATCCGCTAGAAGGGGTACGGCGCGGGAGTCTTCCACCGCCCCCAAAGCCAAAATAGCCGATCGCCTGCCGGATGCCCCGCTAGCCGATGTGGGAGACAATTTGCTGACTAAAGCTACAAATAATTCGTCGTTCCGCTGCCGGGAATCCCGCAAATTTGCTTGACTTTGAGTGTAGATGAGAGTGCCGACAAACAAAGTTAAAATCAATCCCGCGCTGCCGAGGGTAACTATCACTAAAGTTGTGCCTGGGTGTTGGCGCATCCAATTCCACAAACTGGCATTTGCTTTCAGGCCGCTTTGTGGAGTCACAACCAAAGCCGCAATTTGCGCGTCTTCCTCAGTCCAATCTGGACCCTTGACAGGATTGTCAGACAGTTGATTCGATCGAGCATTGACGACCAAAGTATTGGCGAGGCGATCGTGTCCCGCTTGCCGTTTGTAGCGCCATGCAAAAGCCCCGTCTGCGAGCACTGCCAAGCCGCTGAGCCCCCCTAAAATCAGCAAATCCGGAAACGCACCGCTCAAGCGCCAAATGCCGTAAGCGACGCCCAGAGGCACTCCCCAGCGCCCCAAACTTTCGCGAATTAGCACTTGCCCAAAACCCGGAGGAGTGCCCGACGCTGTGACAACTTTGACGCCGAACCAGCGTTTGGGGAGAGTTTGGCCGGTTCTGGCGAGCAAAAACAGTTGCCACCCCGCTAAAACTGCCGGTGCCAGCAGCGCCCCTGACCAGAATAGATTAGTGAGGGGTGCGACTCTGGGGCTGCGATCGCGCACGGGTATGCCCAAAGTACGGGCGACGGTTTCGGATGCTGCTGCTACTGAGGAATTGAGCGGCACGGTTTGAGATTCCTGGTTGACCAATGCCCCGATACTGAAGGGAACGAGGGCGCTGGCCGCAATTAACGAAATTTCCACTGCCCAAGCGCCGCACCTGCGAACCAGCAGTGGCATTTGCTTGGATTGTGTTTGCCAAGACGGATCGGGTTGATTGATGCCGCTGGGCGCGGTGGGGTTAGCCATATTTAGAAATTCCTATTATTTGTCGTTAGTATTTGAGGACTGGGGGGAAATTGCCAATTTATACGCTATGTAGATTAGCACTCCGAGAACCGCAAGAGTCATCAGCGCTGAAATTAGCTGTACGATGCTATTGAAGACTGTCAGGACAATTATCGCTGCGACGGCAAAGGCTGCCACCTGCCCCGGTTTGGGGAGTCTTTGAAACTTGTCCAGTAATTGATTGTAGAAGGTGCCGACGGCTTGATAGCTGTCTGAATTTTGTGTGATGAGTGGCGATCGTTCTACTTTAGCTTTTAGTTCTCCGAACGCTTGCTGCCAATTGAAGTTATTTTGAGGATTCATAAAAAAATTCAGTAGTTAGTTTAGATTAATGTGTTCGGAACCGCAATTATCCCCTACCGTCAAAGAACTAGAACTAAATGCCATTGTGTGAGGAAACATGAAGATCCATTATCTGGGCGATCGCGGCAAACTGTGGTTTAGCTCGATCGTGACCCTAGCCTTGGCAATGATTTTAGCGGATGCCGGTGCCCTTCGGAGCCAACCGCTACAAATTGCTCCGGGATTTCCCGAACCGCTGGGAGTTTCTGGAGTTTCCGGCGGCCCGAACAATAGTGGCGACTGCGGTTTTGTCTCCCAAGCACCGAACCACGTCATCGAAGTAACGCAGGATTTGCCTTACTGGCGGATTGCAGTACAAACCGCAGGAGCTCCGAGTTTGATGATTCAGGGGCCGAGGGGGCGTTTCTGCGTCCTGCCGGCGAATGCTGCGGCGGGGAATGTAGAATTTTCCGGTTATGGGGACAAGGGGACTTATGTTATTTTTGTGGGCGATCGATCTCAAGGTCAACACCCTTACTCTCTCTCTATTTCCCAAAAGCGAAATTAACAATACAGCGGAATTAGGAGGCTGGCTGTTAGAAAATGGCTTTTTGGCGATCGTCAATAAGCCTGATTTTTGACAGCCAGTGCGGGGAATAGGGATTTCATATCAATTTTGTATTTGGTCTTTAACCCACTTGCGAAACAATCTGAGAGTTTGACTCGTACCGACTGTTTGGCTTTGTTCGCAATATTGAGAAATAGCTGCAATAATTGGTAGATTGGGAAAAGTATGACTAATTTCTGCTTCAACATATTTCCCATCTTGAAGCACATTAATCTGAAGCTTCTTATTTTCATAGCGCCAGATTTCAGGTACTCCCAAAGCTTCGTAAGCATCGAGTTGAGTTTTGGAAGTTATATCGACTTCAATTGCTAAGTCAGGCGGCGGATCGACAGTTAAGTCGATCCGCTTTTTGCCAATCATTAGAGCGTGATTCTGAATGTAAAAACATTCATCAGGCTCAATTCCTTGTAACATACTTTTTCGCTTGAAAGTCGTCGAACCAAATGGTTCAAAGTCGATTTCTAGTTCCTCAAACAGAATTTTCACTAAATAGCCAATAATGATTTTAGCTTTCTCATGTTCTGGTAGTGGCATCCTAATCTCCAAAGTTCCTTGACTGTAAGCTATTCTAGAGCCACGGTGTTCTCCCAACTCTTCTAAAATTGCTTCAAATTCCTGCCAGTTGACATCATTGAACAGCACTCTATGTCCTGGGGGTACACTGATTTGTCTTAAGTGCAGCGTTACCATTTGAATCTCCGATTAATTTAAGTTTATTATAACTGATACAATCTTTTAATTTGACGGGTGGACAGCGCCCCCTCAACTTAATTTACTGGTAACTATCGCCCAAAATCGAGCTGTCTACTCTGCGTTTTTTTGCTGCTTGAAAAGTTCCTTAAACTTGCGCTGCTGCTCGTTGTGATCTACGATTGGAGAGGGATAATGAAGAAGTCGGCGTTCTAGAGACGAAATATTTCCTGTTAGCAAAAATTTAGTATCAACGCGGCGCAATTCGGGAACCCAGTGCCGAATATATTCCCCCTCCGGGTCAAATTTCTGAGCTTGACTCGCCGGATTAAATATTCGCAAAGGTTTCGGGTCCATGCCGCTTGATGCACTCCACTGCCAGCCGCCGTTATTAGCAGAAAGGTCGCCATCTATCAATTTTTGCATGAAGTATTTTTCGCCCCACTGCCAGTTAATAATTAAATCTTTTGTGAGGAAACTGGCGACTATCATGCGGCAGCGATTGTGCATCCAACCTGTCTGATTTAACTGCCGCATTGCCGCATCAATAATAGGATAGCCAGTTTTGCCTTTACACCAAGCTTGAAAGAGCTTTTCATCGTTCTCCCAGGGAAAGTCTTTGAATGCTTGACGATAGGGGCCGTCTACTAATTCGGGGAAATTATACATGGCGTGTTGGTAAAATTCCCGCCACGCTATTTCCTGTTGCCAAGTGCGGATACTTGTACACGCTTCTTCGTTGCGGCAAGTGTCCATTACTATCTGGGTAGCTTGCCAAACAGTGCGGATGCCAATTGCACCAAATTTGAGGGCTGCGCTGAGTTGGGAGGTGCCGCTAATGGCGGGGAAATTGCGCTGTCCTTGATATTGGTAAATTGCCCGATCGCAAAATTCTTCTAATTTTTGTTGCGCTGCGTCTTCTCCGGGTTCTATTACTAATGGATTTTCCCAAATAAATCCCAAACTAGAGGCAGTTGGCACTGTTTCCATTGCACCTGCTTGGTTGGCGATTGCTTGTTCTTCGGTGGTTAATCCGGTCATTAATTCCAGATAAGTTATCGGCAGTGTCTCTACTGGTTGGGCTTTGGGTTTACTGTTCCATTTTTTCCAAAATGGTGTATAAACTGTGTAGGGAGTCCCTGTACCGCTGCGAATTTCATCTGGGGCGTGCAGGACTTGATCCCAGAAATTTTGAACTTGAATTCCTGCTTGTTGGAGGGCGTTTGATACGGACTGATCGCGCTGTTTTGCGTAGGGTTCTACATCCCAGTTCCAAAATACTGCTTGAGCATTTATAGCTGTTGCTAATCTCGGTATTCCTAGGATCGGGTCATCTTGAATTATCAGCAATTGGCTGCCTGCATCCATGTAACGCGAGGAGAGTTTTTGCAAGCAGCCGATCATGTAGGTGACTCTAGCTGGTGCTACGTCATCCCGATTTAGGATATTGCGATCGAGACAAAAAATTCCGACTACTTTCGGGCTTTGCTGGCGCGCTGCTGCCAGTCCGATGTTGTCAGAAATACGCAAGTCGCGGCGGTGCCAAAATAAAATTAGATTGGATATATCGGACATTCGATTTTAGATTTTAGATTTTAGATTTTAGATTTTACAGTTCTGGACACAAGCGGGTTCAAAAACCCGGTTTCTAAGTTAAGATTTCTCGGTTTGATGCACGATTTTTCTCTGAAACCGGGTTTTTTCCGTCACTCCTATTTAAGTCAAAAATGGACGGGCTAAGAAAAAGCTAGAAATAGATTTTGCATCAATGGGTTCCCCAGCTAAGATAGCTTTTTCTAATTCTTCAGGGGTGAATAAAACTGTCTCCATGTCTTCGTCATCGTCTTGTGCCGGTGGCTTTTCCAGTTTTTCCAAATCTTGGGCTAAGAAAGCATAAATGATTTCGTCGGAATAACCGGGGGCGAGAAAAAATTGCCCTAATTTCCGCCATTTTCCGGCGCGATATCCGGTTTCTTCTTCGATTTCGCGTTTGATAGTTTCGGCGGGATTTTCATTGATTTCTACCGTACCAGCGGGAAATTCTAAAATTCGCCCTTTTGTGGCAAAGCGATATTGGCGTACCAAGACGAGTTTACCTTCGGGTGTGACGGGAACTGCAAGTGCTCCGCCTGGGTGGCGAATACATTCCCACTCGCCTTCGGAACCGTTGGGAAGACGGAGGGTGGCTACGTCAAAGTTGAATTTGCGCCCTTGGTAAAATAGGCGTTGTTTGAGGAGTTGGGGTAGTTCTTGACCGATCGACATAAGCGACAAGCGAATAATGTTTGATTGCACCGATTTAAGACATCATAGGCGATCTCATAGGATTTTAGATTTTAGATTTTAGATTTTAGATTGGGAATGACTGATAGCTATCACAGTTTGCAGCTTTTACGGTTGCATTTTTTGGGAAACTGGTACGATCCGTGAATTGTACTCAATTTTTACAGTTGCAATTTTTGCACTCCCGAACAGTCTGCGGTTTGCAGGAGTTGGACGATCGCACTTTTCGTCACCGGATGCACCCAATCCGGGGCAATTTCTGCTAAAGGTACTAATACAAAAGCTCTTTCGGTCATCCGGGGATGAGGTAGAGTCAGTGTCGGAGTTTCTAGGATTAAATTGTCGTACAGCAGCAAATCTAGGTCGAGGGTTCTCGGCCCCCATTTTTCTCGGCGAATTCGATTAAATTTTATTTCAATTTCTAATAAAGCTGCTAGCAATTGTTCGGGTTTTAGTGCAACTTCTAGGATGGCACAGGCGTTGATGTAATCGGGTTGGGGCGGCCCAACGGGGGCGGTTTGATACCAGCTTGAATGAGATTTTACGGCTATTCCTGGGGTGTTGTTGAGGGTTACGATCGCGCTAGAGAGTGTGGCTAGGGAGTCGCCTAAGTTGCTACCGAGGGCGATCGCACATTTTGTTAGTTTCATTGAAGGAAGAAGGAAGTTCGGCAACGGATTCTTTAACGGATGTAACGGATGTAACGGATGTAACGGATGTCCGTCGGAAGAAGGAAGAAGAGTAACGCGGGGGCTGGTTGATCGATGTCCTTTACTACCGACAAATATTTCGAGTAAAACCCGCCTCTAAAAGCCTAATTTTTGGTAGTAAATTGAGCCTACAGGACACTTTTTTAGGGAAATGTGATGACACAAAATATTATTTTAATCAAATATTAACGTAGTGTTAAAGTTTATTAACTATCATTGACAAGTGTTAGGATTTAGTTTCAAGAATAATGAATTTATACCTACGCTTATTGTTGACAGTCATTCTAGCAATTATCAGTTTAACAGCAAGTATATCGATAGCTTTGGCTGAAACCAAAGAGCGCTACCTTACCCTAGATTCGGACGGTAGTCAATCTTTTGCGAGTTTAGTGCAGCAGGCGGAAGATTTAGCGAAAGAGTCGATCGCCAGCGAGTTTCAAGAAAATCCGGCATTAACAGAAGTTACAGTCATCATTACAGCCGATCGCAGCCGACAAAGAGTTCCTGTTTTGCGATCGAGAGTATCCCGCCGCGACTGGCAACAAGATGCGAGAATCGAACAATGGACTAGATATTTTGCCGATGCTCAATTGCTGCTGGGATTCAGAAACGGCAATATTTCGTCCGCAAATTCTGGATCTTCGCAAGTGAGGAATGTACCTGCGCCTAGTCGATCGACATTCCGAGAAAATGATCCGGGTTTTCGAGATGATTGAAATCGGGCATCGGCCAAACAGGGCATTGGGCATCGGCCAAACAGGGCATTGGTAGCAAACAACAAATAACCAATTATTAACCTAAATATCTCCCATTTTTAATTAACCTTCAGGTAAACTTCCCTTAATTGAAAAGTGATAGAGTTTCATACGGAATCATCAGATTAGGGATGTTGGTTTGAAAAGGAATTTATGTCTAAAATAACTCGCCGACAACTGCTAATTTTCTTCGGCAGCAGTGCGGCTACCACTGTGCTTGCTCCTAGGCTAACTCAAAAACTGTTCAGCATCAATTCCAGCGCTGCTGAAGCTGTAGTTCCGACATCTTTCACTCCTGTAAGACTTCCCCACCCACTGCCGATTTATCGAGAACAGCCCAGCTTCATGGCGATGGCGCCGGGGGGACAGGGAACCGTGATGGCTGCCTCGCAGGATACTAGATTAACGAGTTACAGCGTTGTTGACGATGTGGTTGTGCCGCCGGAATACGAACGTTACGTGATTGTCCGCTGGGGCGATCGAGTTTTCCCCGATCCTGCCGACTATTTCGGCTACAACAACGACTACACAGGCTTCGTAGGCCTTCGCGGCAGCAATGAGGACGGTTATCTCTGGGTTAACCACGAGTATGTAGGTTTCCCGATGTCGAAAGTGGCGCCGGAAGCGCCGTCTGATCTGGCACCATTTCCCACAACCGATCGCGCCGTCCTCGGTATAGACTTATCGGTCAAGAATCAGGCTACCCTCGGCGAATTTCTGTACAATCTCGGTGGTTCGATCGTCCGCATCACCAAACAGTCTAACGGTAGATTTCAGGCGATCGCCGGCGACCCCCTCAACCGCCGTATTCACGGACTTTCCGGCCTCGGCATCAACAGCCAGCGTACCGACAAATACAAAGATGTCACATCCTGGGGCACCAGACAAGGCGATAACGAGTACCTCACCGGCACGGGCCCCGCAGCTACCCAAGTCTTCGCGCAAGTCAACACCGACGGACTCGGCAACCGCATCATCGGTACAGCTTACAACTGTTCCGGCGCCACAACCCCGTGGGGCACAATCCTCTCCGCCGAAGAAAACTTCCAAGGTAGCGAACTATTCTTCGTGGGAGTTCAGGAAAACATCAAACCCAACGGCGGCCAAACGGGCTACGCCAAGGGCACTATCGGTGAGGAATTCGGCTTAGTCGGCGAAAAATACGGCTGGATGGTAGAAGTCGATCCCCAAGATCCGAGTTTCCGCCCTCGGAAGCACACATGGTTGGGCCGTTTCCGCCACGAAAACGTCGGGATTCGCGCTGAAGCAGGCCGCAAGTTAATAGGGTACATGGGGGACGATCGGCGCGGCGGACACACCTGGAAATTTGTCAGCAACGGTACTGTCACCAATCCCGCAGATAAAAACAACAGCCGATTATTTGAAGACGGCGTTTTGTACGTTGCCCAATACAACCGCAACGGTACTGGAAGATGGCTGCCACTAACTATAAATAGCCAGACAAATCCGGTGCGTCCTTCTAAAGTTGGCGAGGCGGAATTAGCCAGTTTTGGCAAAGCTCAAAGAGATGCAAATACTCGCTTGCCCAAACGCGCCGGAATTGCTGGTCAAAACGAAGACGGCGGTTCTTTTGTAGTAGATACAACCAATGAAGCAACAGCAATTCCGGGCTACCAAAATAAAACTCTGGCTAATTTCTACAGCAGCCAAGGTGCGGTGTTAGTTGATGCTTTCTTAGCTGCTAATTTGATTGGTGGCACTCCGACGGCGCGGCCGGAAGATTTGGAAGTTAATCCTACTACTAAGGAAGTTTTCATTGCTTATACGGACGCCGCACCCGGAAGCGACGGCTATCCAGATTCTCGCATTTTTACTGTTGCTAAATACGGTAGCGCCGTCAACAGCACTCAGCAGTCTGGAGGACTGTACAAAATAATTGAAGACAGTCCCGACGGTGCAGGTTTGACGTTCCGCTGGCAGCGTTTGGCTCAAGGTGGAGAAGCGGGTTCGGTAGCTGGGGCGGGATTTGCTAGTGTAGATAATTTGGCTTTTGACACTCAAGGTAATGTTTGGGGCGTGACTGATATGTCTACGAGCACGCATAACGGTTTTGATGTGGGTGCGAGTGGAAAGCCAACGACAATCGACCATAAAAAGACGGGAAATGTGTCAGATTTTACTGGAGTTTTCGGCAACAATTGGCTGTTTTATATTCCCACTTCTGGGCCGACGGCAGGAACAGTAATTCCGTTTGCTTACGGCCCGAACCGGTGCGAAATGACGGGGCCCACTTTTGTGGGAGATACGCTGTTGCTTTCGGTGCAGCATCCTGGGGAAGATTGCCCGATCGATGATGGTACTGTACTGAGTCGGCAAATTGAAATGTTGGATTTGAACGGTGCTGTTTTCAATCAGACTCGGAGTGTGTCTCGCGGTAGTTTGTGGCCGAGCAATATTGAGAACGATCGGCGCAGATCGCCGATGCCGTCGGTGATTGGAATTCGTCGGGTGCGATCGACTCCAACGGGCCAGTTTGTTTAAATTGGACTTACGCATCGGGGCCCAGAAACCGGGTTTTTACGAATCTGGAGTAAGATTAAATGAACCGCGAGGCACGCGGACGCGAATAAAGAGAAAGAATAAGATACTGTTCTTTATTCGCGCTCCATGCGTCTTCGCGGTTTGTTCAAATAATTAAAAATCGCTAGGATAATTAATATCAAATCCCTTGACAGCGAAATTATTCAGAAAATTGTACTTGGCGATATAAATCGGCGATCGCAATTTCTAGATTCACCGATTCCAGTTGCAAGGAATCGCCCAAACCATACTCGGAGAGAACCCATTGCCCCTGTCGATCGCGCCGAAACATCTCTACTCCTGGCTGTTCGACTTGCACCAAGACATACTCTTGCAGTGTTGAAAATTGGCGGTATTTCGCAAATTTAATGCCGCGATCTGCTGCTTCTGTCGAAGGCGATAAAACTTCTATAATCAAGGAAGGAAATTGCACTAATTGCGGATCGTTATCGCCATCGTCACAAGTTACTACAACATCTGGATAAAAATAGTTTTTTCCTGGTTGCACTTGAACTTTTACATCTATAATGTAAATTTCGTAGGGGAGATTAAGGCTATCATCTAATAGCTTGAAAAAGTTTATGGTAATTCGATTGTGATTGCGGGTGCCGCCGCTCATGGCGACGACTTCGCCATCCCAATACTCGTAGCGTTCCTCTTGGGTGGGTTCCCAAGCCAGGTATTCTTCTGCACTCATCGATGGGCGATCGGGTAAGGCAACCATAATGCGATCGGGAATGAAGTATGTTTATATAATAGCTTGAAGAAAAAGATTGCTGCGGTTGCCCCGATTGATGGGGAGGGGGACTCTTGGGGTTTCCGTACTTAGGAATGAGAATTAAATACTTCCACAAGTTTGTGGGATGGGCGGGACGCCCATCCCACAATAACAATTAAAATTGTAAGTTATTTAATTAGCGATCCTTAGTGTGCTTAAATATTAGTTTAAATAGCCAAAAACTAAACTACGTCTGAATGGACGGAAAAGCTGAATTAATCTTGCCATCTCAAAACCGATATCAGAGGTTTTGATTGCTCTGATTTAGATATTCCTCAAGCCTCCTGGGTCTGACGGGTTGTCAGCCCGTCAGGGACTAAATTCCTCTTGTAAGTCACTGTAATTGATTAAGTGCGATCGTACCAACTTTGCAGCGCCAAGCGGTGAACTTCCCGCCAGCTAATATTTTTAAGTCGGGCAATTTCCGCGCAATCTTCGTATTCCGGCTGTACATTAACAATCGTTTCTCCAGACTTCGCAACTTTGATCTTGACTGCGCCGTATTCTGTTTTAACTCTCTCGATTTCTCGACCCAAAATAGTTCTTTGTTGAGTCGATCGCCTAATTCCCAAAGTAGTAGTCTCGCGAAAGATCACAGCTTCGCAAGCATCCTCAAACTCGGGATGACAAATCGCAGTTAACAAAACGCCCAGCCGCGACTTTTTCATCACAATTGGGGCAGTAAAAACATCCAGAGCTCCTGCAGCAAACAAAGCATCAAAAACATAGCCGATCGCCTGCGGACTCAAATCATCAATTTGCGTTTCCAATACCGAAATAGTTTCTATGGCATTGGGAATTGGGCATTGGGAATCGGGCATTGGGCATTGGGAATGACTACCCGTCTTTCCTCCACTCTCCCCCACTCCCACTCTCCCACTCTCCCCCACTCCCACTCTCCCCCTCTCCCCCAATCCCTTCTCCCCAATCCAGAGGCGCAAAATATTAGGAATTGCCAGGTTTCGAGAACCTGCACCCAAACCAATGGCCTGAATTTGCATCGGCGGCGGCGGGCCGAAAGCAGAGGCGAGAGTACAGGCGATCGCAGTACCCGTAGGAGTGCACAATTCGCGATCGATCCCGTTGCTATAAACCGGCACTCGGTGCGTTTCCCACAAGCGCATCACCGCCGGCGTCGGCACCGCTAATCGGCCGTGTGCAGCCTTCACCGTACCTGCGCCAGTCGGCATCGCCGAAAAGTAAAACTCCTCAATATCCAACCAATCCAAACCCAAACAAGTACCCACAATATCAATAATTGCATCCGTCGCCCCCACCTCGTGAAAGTGAACCTCGCTTGCGGGGATACCGTGTACGGCACCTTCTGCCTCTGCTAATTTGCCAAATACGGCCAAACTCCAAGCTTCCACGCGCCGAGGCAATTTTGCAGAGACGATGATTTGCTCAATTTGTGGCAAATTGCGGTGATGAGTGTGGCTAATTTCAGCATCTGGTTCGCCGTGACTGTGAGAATGTTCTTCCCCGTGATGATGGTGGTGGCGGGCGTCAAAAGTCGGGGATTCGGTTTCCGAGGGATCGAGTTCGGTAGCGGGATTTTCTGGTTTTAACGACAAATCCGCAGCTAAATCCACATAAAATTTAGTTGCTTGTTGAGTATTCCGGTGGACTAATTCCGTCCGCAACTGGTACTCTGTCGAAATGCCGAGCAAATTGAGTTTTTCGATTAGGTATTCTAAAGGAACGCCAGCGTGGACGAGAGCTCCGATGCACATATCGCCAGCAATGCCGGTTGGACAGTCAAAATAAGCTATTTTATTCATTGTTAACAATTAATTTTTAGCATTGATTGTTTCACTCGATATTTCGATCGCCCACTTAGCCTGCAATATCTTAACATGGCAACTATTTACGAAGTGCATCCAGTTGCACCCCAAAGAGACCGGATCGAGAAAATTAACAAATCTCTGAAAGATGGGGCCGTGATGCTTTATCCGACAGATACAGTTTACGCGATCGGCTGCGATCTCAACTCCAAGTCTGCCGTAGAACGAGTCAGGCAGATCAAGCAACTCTCCAATGATAAGCCTTTAACGTTCCTGTGTTCTTCTCTGTCAAATATCACCGACTATGCTGCAGTCAGCGATGAAGCATACAGAATTATCAAGCGGTTAATACCGGGGCCTTATACATTTCTGCTGCCAGCTACCAAGTTAGTGCCACGGTTGGTAATGAACCCAAAACGGAAAACCACTGGAATTCGCGTTCCCGACCAGCGGATTTGTTTTACACTTTTGGAAGCCTTGGGAAATCCAATTATTTCAACCTCCGCTAACATTACCACGGATGATGAAGGTGCAGCACCCGTGCCAGCAGGAAAAGCAGAAAGCTTTGGCAAAGCTGAGCTGTTTGACTGTTTTTCAAAGTTAGTAGATGTCATTGTCGATGACGGTTCCGATCCGGGATATCAAGTTTCTACCATTCTCGATTTGACACAAAGTGAACCGATTGTTGTTCGCCGTGGTTTGGGTTCGGAAGCTGTCGCCGTTTGGGAAAAGGATTAAAATTTGAGGATGCTTTCGCTTCTCCAACAGTCCGCCGGGGGTTCTAAACCCCCGTCTCATAGCGAAAGTCCTCTCAAAGAGGACTGTTAAATATAGCGGTTATGGTATTGAATTTAATTAAGCTCTGTTTTATATTTTAAAGGATTGACAATTATCAGAGGAGCAATCGCTATTAGTAGATATTAGATATTATTTCTATTGGAACTCATCGCAACTTATGTTATTCCTCCCTAATTTCCACAGTCGTCTTAAGACGACTTCAGCTATGAGCCAGGGAATTAATTCCCTGGCGGCCTGTCGGAATCGCCAGCTAACAAACCTGCGGAAAAAACCTAAGCCTCTACCTTAACTCCTTTCCAAAAAGCAATATATCCGGCAATATTTTTAGCAGCATCTTTCGGGGTAGGGTAGTACCAAGCAGCATCTTTATTAACTTGTCCGCCGACTTCCACACTGTAGTAACTAGCAACACCTTTCCAACCGCAAGTAGTGTGAGTGCTGCTGTCCTTGAAATACTCACGGTTGATGGCATCGGCGGGGAAATAATAGTTGTTGTCTACAATTTCGCACTTGTCGCTCTCGGCCAAAACGGCACCATTCCAAATTGCTTTCGGCATCAGTTTTTCTGCTTAAATTGAGATTCTCAATTATTGTAACTGTATTTGTGCTCAAAAGGCATAGAATAGTTGAGAAGCCAACAACCAACTACTGCAAATGCCAGCGTCTCATCCGCCAATATCTTCTGTGCCACTGTCCCTGGAACAAGCTCTTAAACATTTTTTTGGCTATGACTCTTTCCGTCCGGGACAGCAGGAAATTGTCGAAGCTGCTTTACAAAAACGGGATATGATGATTGTCATGCCGACGGGCGGTGGCAAGTCTTTGTGTTTTCAATTACCGGCACTGTTGAAACCGGGATTGACTGTGGTTGTTTCGCCGTTAATTGCTCTGATGCAAGACCAGGTGGAAGCTTTGCAGGATAATGGAATTGGGGCGACTTTTCTCAACAGCACTTTGAGCTCTCAGGAAACCCGATCGCGCGAAACAGCAATTCTCGAAGGTAAGATTAAATTGCTCTACGTTGCACCCGAACGCTTGCTGGGTGAGAGATTTTTACCGTTTTTAGATATAGTAGCAAATAAATTAGGAATTTCGGCATTTGCGATCGACGAAGCCCACTGCGTTTCGGAATGGGGGCACGACTTTCGACCAGAATACAGGCAAATGCAGCGAGTGCGCGATCGATATCCAGACATTCCCATTATGGGACTAACCGCCACCGCCACCGAGCGCGTCCGCCAAGACATCATCCAGCAGCTAACTCTGCGAAATCCCTACATCCACGTCGCCAGCTTCAACCGCCCCAATTTATACTACGAAGTTCGCCCCAAAACCAAACACAGTTTTGCCGAAGTTTTGCAAATTATCCAAAAAAAAGGCGGTTCGGGAATTATCTATTGTCTCAGCCGCAAAAAAGTTGACGAAGTTGCCTATAAATTGCAACAAAGTGGCATCCAAGCCTTACCATACCACGCTGGGATGAACGATGTTGATCGCGCCACCAATCAAACCCGCTTCATTCGTGACGACGTGCAAGTAATGGTAGCCACAATAGCCTTCGGTATGGGCATTAACAAACCAGACGTGCGGTTTGTAATTCACTACGACTTACCCAAGAATCTCGAAGGATACTATCAAGAATCCGGTCGCGCCGGTCGAGACAACGAACCCGCCCATTGCAGCTTATTTTTCGGCTACGGCGATGTCAAAATGATCGACTACATCATCGAGCAAAAACCTGACCCACAAGAACAACGAATTGCCCGCCAACAGTTGCGGCGAGTAATCAACTATGCAGAATCCACCGAGTGCCGTCGTACAATCCAGTTAAGTTATTTTGGCGATTCATTCCCAGGAAACTGCGGTACGTGCGATAACTGTTGCAACCAAAAACCAGTAGAAGATTGGACGATTGAGGCAATGAAATTTCTTTCTTGCGTCGCCCGATGCCAAGAAAAATTCGGCATGAATCACATTATTGACGTGCTGCGCGGTTCAAAAAATCAAAAAATATTGCAATACCAGCACAACCAACTTTCTACTTACGGAATTGGCAAAGATAGAAGTGCCGACGAGTGGAAAAAATTGAGTCGTTCGCTGTTAAATCAAGGTTTTTTAGAGGAAAGAACAGACGGATTTCCCATTTTGAAACTGAATGAAAAAAGTTGGGAAATTATGAAACGTCAGCGCCTAGTTGAAATCGCCATTGAACCGCAGCGGGAAGTACAGGGAAAAGTTCGGTCTTTGGCAGTAGAAGTAGAAGCTTTATTTAGCATACTGCGGACGCTACGCAAGCAAATTGCCGACGAACAATTTGTGCCACCTTACGTAGTTTTTGCGGATAAAAGCTTGCGAGATATGGCAGAAAAACGCCCGCAAAATCTCAGAGAATTTGAGGATGTTTACGGCGTTGGTAGCAACAAGCGAGATAAATACGGTAAGGTTTTCTTGGAGGCAATACGCACTTTTTGCCAAGAACAAGACTTGCCAACTGGTGCTGCATCTTCTGATGTTGCTAATCTTCCCAATCTTTCTAACGTTGCGTCTTATTCGCAGATGCAAACCTGGGAATTATACCGACAAGGTTTGACAGTTCAAGGAATAGCCAATGCGCGGGGTATGAGTCCTAATACTATTTCTGGGCATCTGATAGAATTGATGGAAATGGGTAGGGAAGTTGATATAAATTTGTTGGTAGAATCGGAACGCCAGCAGGCGATAGTGTACGCCATTGAAGTTATGGGGGATGAGAAACTGAGAGCAATTTATGATTTTTTGGAAGAACGTTATACGTTTGAGGAGATTAAGTTTGTGCGGGCTTGGTGGCGGCAAAATTATGTCGGTTTTTAACCGCAGATGTATGCAGATGAACGCTGATGGACGCAGATAATTAATAGATAAGCTGTTACGCATTTAAATTGGAGATTTGGGACAGGCTAGAAGCCCGTCCCACAAGAGTTTTATTGATTTTTGACACACAGTTTAAATGTAGAACAGCTTAGGAGGGACAAATGATAATTTAAAAAGTAGCTTTTGGGATATATTAAAGTGGCGTTTTTAACCGATATATTTTTTCCATTTGGCTTGGCTAGCTGGCGTATATGGGGTTGGCAAAGCTCAAAGTTCAAAAGAAATTTTTAAAGTGCTATAATTCAGGAAGCTTGGCTTGGCTAAGCGTCTCATTGTTCGCTATGCTTCACGCAGTTGCGAGGGCGAGAAATTACCTTTTTAACTGAACCTTATTGAGCTATAAGTACCTCGTTAAACCACTTTTTAGCTAAGTAGTAGAGTGCGTGAGAGGGAGCAATATTTGAATCCACACGCATGAGACTATTTATACTCACCCCCGCCCCAAGGATTGAATAATATTGATGCAGGCGGAAACGATATTAGGTCTCTCTGTGTACCCAGAAGTACCCTGAATTTTAGCATTGTATGTGGTTGCAGCAAAATTATATATAATATCGGTTTTTGATGGCGAATAATTAAGTTTCTACACTTTACAATTGTACACCAAATAGTTGACCTCGTTAGCCAGCCATTCGTTAAACAGATTGTGCAATATTTCTTGATACCGTTCAGGGGTTAATTCCGCCGGGAGAAACTTTTCAACCAGGAACAAGTGATATCCTAGCTCTGTTTCAATTGGACGAATTACTTCTCCGGGTTTAGCGCTAAATACGGCGACGGCTATGTCTGGTTTTAAACCCCACCGATAAACCTTGTCTTGGCAACCGCATATATGCCGACGATTTTCGTCAATATCGTAAAGGTGAGCGGCATCAAAAAAGCTGATTTCTCCTTCTTGAATTTGATAAAATAGTTCTTGAGCAAGCTGCGGGCTGGCAACAACTATTTGATAAAGAATTATTTGATCGAATTGCAATTTGTTTTGAACAAAAATCTTTTCTACTTCTTTGCTGAACAAGTGTTCGGCTAGTTTTTGGGCAAGGAGCCGATCGCAAATTCCGGCTTCTAAATCTTCTACAGAAATCATCTGATCGACCAGCCAAGCAATCGTATCCGCCGCTTTCTCCAAACGCTTCTCGCGGCGGAGTTGGTCGCCCTCTGCTTGAATTTCTTCGGGAGTCACAGTTAACCCCCGTTCCCGGCTGGCTTTCTCAATAACTTTTTTCTGCAAAACCTTTTGACTAAATGTCTTTATTTGCTGCTGTTGTCTGAGTAGTTCGATGATTTCACTTGCTTCTATCAATGGCCCGTAAAAGTCCTTCATCTTTCTCTCTCAACCTATATAAATTTATTAACTTCATCCCCCGACACTTCCTGCGGGGTAGTTGGTGTTAACGGTTAACGGTTAGCTACAAGCTGTCATTTGGCAAACTAATAAAATCAGCATTGCTCAAAGTTGTTGCACCCGCTGCGTTAACTGTTCCCAAAACAACCGCTAACATTCGATCGCCATTATTTGAACTAAACTTGAGCAGAGTCGCGTCTGTCGTACCGGAACCGTCATTATCAAACGCCACGAGTGTCAAGTCTGCTACCGAAAGCCCCCCTATCAGCCCAATTCGATCGCCTTGAGCGGGATTGAAATCAACGACTCGATCGGCTAACAAAGGATTAGCTGCTGCACTCGCTGTTTCGGATCTAAAGGCAAAGGTATCAGCGCCGCTACCTCCAATCAATGTATCGGTGCCGAAGTCGCCGCAAAGAAAATCGTCGCCGTTGCCACCACTGAGCAAATCTTGACCTTTTCCTCCCCGCAAAGTGTCGTTTCCATCGCCTCCATCGATCGCATCATCACCTTTGTTACCTGTGACAATATCGTCGCCGCTTCCTGCAAAAATTTGATCGCTCCCGCTATCGCCACTAATCACATCGCTGTCGTTGGTGCCGAGCCAATATCCGTCGCCATTGCTGTCATAGCTGATAGTTAATGCGCCCGGATAGTTTTCTGGGGCGACCATTTCTGGAGGCGGGGTTGTGTCAGCATTGCTGTTGTTCGTATTGTGATTGGGAAGTGCGATCGAATTATTGCTGTTACTGTTATCTGTGGGATTAGAAGTGCTCGCCCTGCTGTCACCACCACCCGTACCGATCGCATCCTCATTATTTGAGGGTGTTGGCGCTGTTGGCGCTGGTGTTGGCGCTGGCGCTGGTGCTGGCGCTGGTGCTGGCGCTGGTGCTGGCGCTGGTGCTGTGATGTTAGTTGTGATGTTAGTTGTGATGTTAGTTGTGATGTTAGTTGTTGGTGGATCGCCTGTAGTAGCGGTTGCTTCTGCACTGCCAGAAGTAGCTCCCGGAGTATAGGCTGTCTGATTGCTAGTGCTACTGCCTGTGGGGGAAGTTACTGTCGCGCTGCTGTTGTTAGTAACACCTTGATTATTGGCGATCGAGCTCGTTTCGCTCGAACTGCTACTCTCTGAAGGCGCTGGCGCTGGTGCTGGTGCTGGTGCTGGTGCTGGTGCTGGTGCTGGTGCTGGTGCTGGTGCTGGTGCTGGTGCGGGCGCTGGTGCTGGTGCGGGCGCTGGTGCTGGTGCGGGCGCTGGTGCTGGTGCTGGTGCTGGTGCTGGTGCTGGTGCTGGTGCTGGTGCGGGCGCTGGTGCTGGTGCGGGTGCTGGTGCTGGTGCGGGTGCTGGTGCTGGTGCGGGCGCTGGTGCTGGCGCTGGTGTTGGCGCTGGTGTTGCTGCTGTGGCGCTAGTAGTTGGCGGAGTATCTAAACCACTGCTAGCTGAGGCGCTCGCACTGCTAGAAGTGCCACCGGGAGTCGATGCTGTCTGAGTGCTGGTGCTGCTGCTGTTCCCTGTCGGAGAAGTCGCTGTCGCGCTGCTGCTGGCACCGCTGCTGTCTCCTAACGGTGCAGGTGCAGGTGCAGGTGCAGGTGTTGGTGTTGGTGTTGGTGTTGCTGCCGGGGCCGAAGCTGTGGCACTTGTCGTCGGAGAAGCCCCCGACGAGGCTGTAGCGCTGCCGCTGCTCGAGGTGGCTCCCGGAGTATAGACTGTTTGGCTGCTGTTGCTAGATTCTCCTGTAGGGGAAGTGGCTGTCGCGCTGCTTGTACTGCCTGCACCGCTGTCGGAAGTGGATGAAGTGGATTGGGCAGAACTGCTGCTGCCTCCTGAAGGCTCGCTGGGAGTAGAAATGTTAGAACTGTTAGCTGTTGGGGCTGATTCTGAAGATGCTGAATAGTTAGTAGGTTCACTACTACTTGCACCAGTTCCACCCGCTAACAAGCTAGAGCCACTTGGACTGCTGCTACCGACCGTTAGGGTAGGAGGAGCAGATGCGTCTAATTGAGGCATCGCTGTTAATCTCCTTAAAATTTGTTTTAAGCTGGATAAATCAACTGAAGATTGCTCTGGGTCAAAGCAATGGAGCTATACATTTTTATTGTGATTTTATTACCCTATCGAGATAATAAAAATTATTTAATTTCTATTATTCACGGAATCTAGTTTCGGAAATTGGGAAATGACGGCGGAGTGTAGGCGATCGCAAATACCTGACCGTAACCAACCGCTAGAGAACCACCGTAAGGCGAAGATACTGCCCAAGACTGAGAATTAGCAGCAGTTGAGGTGAATGCACCGATCGCGGAGCTAAAAACACTGATATCGACTGAAGCAAAACCGCCAACAATATTGCCTTCGTCAGAAATTTTATCCAAATATGTCAAATCCTCAATTCTCATTGATTTTTACCTTTATCTGATTATTATTCTTGGATACGGCTGTATTTTTGACTTGAAAAATGTGTAATTCTATCGTTCCGCTGCCAGTAGTGCGGACTTAATTATACTAGCAGCGGGCGACTGAATTCCTAATCGGAAACCGATACGGAAAATGCACCGGATGAACTCGAAAAAGGAGTCGTAAATGTGCTGGTAGCAGCCTTGGTAAATGAGCCATAACCGATCGCACCGGCACCAGCGTCGGCTACCGCTACGTTACCAATTGCTAGACCAGCAGTCAGCGAAATGAAGTTTACTTGGCCGACAATCAAATCAAATTCAGTGAAACCGCCTTCGATTCTGGTTGCTTCGGAAACAACTTCGACATGGTTCAGGTCAGAGATAATCATGGTTTTTTCCCTTTACTATTGCAGGTTTGTTTGACTAAAAAACTGTGTAATTCTATCGTTTAGCTGCCAGTAGTGCGGACTTATTTAACTAGCAGCATTTGACTGAATTCCTAATCGGAAACCGATACGGAAAATGCACCGGATGAACTCGAAAAAGGAGTCGTAAATGTGCTGGTAGCAGCCTTGGTAAATGAGCCATAACCGATCGCACCGGCACCAGCGTCGGCTACCGCTACGTTACCAATTGCTAGACCAGCAGTCAGCGAAATGAAGTTTACTTGGCCGACAATCAAATCAAATTCAGTGAAACCGCCTTCGATTCTGGTTGCTTCGGAAACAACTTCGACATGGTTCAGGTCAGAGATAATCATGGTTTTTTCCCTTGTTGGTTAACTGCTTGCTCGAAGCAATCTTGTTTGCTTTCGATGTACCTAATATATCTGGACTAATTAGAGCTGTGTTGCCAATTTGGCAGATTTGTGGAAAATTCAAATGTAAACTTCACTTCATAAATATTTGTATTTCTTTGGGTCAAAAGCTACAGAAAATCGATGTATTTTGACAGAGAAAAACCAGCCTCGTTTTATTATCTATTGACGAGACTGGAAGATTGTAGTATTGGGCTCACTTGATAAGTTGTATTGACAAAGACTGCCCCGGCAAAACCGCAGAAGTTACAGGTCAAACGATTTTAGATTTTAGATTTTAGATTAAAGAATTGAATCAACGTAAAACGTTATTATCTTAGATAGCCGACTTCTTAAAGAAGTCGGGTATCTGGGTATTCCGTTTTTTTAGGTTGACCTACTTAACAAAGTATTAGGTACGATCACCACAGAGTGTTGCCATTTTGGCAGATTTATCGGAAGTGCGGATGTTCGATACTGAAAAACCCGATCGCCCGCGGTGAGTCAACCAAAAAACAGGTACACCCAACGCCCGCAACCGGGTTGTCGGTCAATCGACTAAATTACTTACCCGCCCAATTAAACCAGCGCGTCTTAAATCCAGCAAAAAATCCTTGATTGTGAACATCAACCGCCAACGCCGAGATAGGTGAACCTGGGCCGACTACTTCAGCTACAAAACCTGCGGTATCTGAGTGCAACTCGCTACCAATCTGAATTGCATCACCCCCTCGAACTCCGGCTCGTTTTTCCCTCACCACTTCCACATAATCTAAATCCGCAATTTTGCTCAGCGCCGGCTGAGTTTCCGATTTCCTCGACTTGCTGATTTGACTGTTTTCCTTCAGCAAGCGGTTGGAAGTACGGTAAGGGATATAGTCGAGAGGGTTGTAACCCGTGCACCGCAAAAGTAAAAAACAAGCCCAAGAATACTTTCCTGCCAGGATGGCTGAAATTATCTCATCCAATTGTTCTGGTTTGATTCCAACTTGGGAATGATTGGCAGAATGGTGAAATTGGGAATTCATTATTTTATCCTGTTCTGTGTAAATTGGTAGACTGTTGACTGTTGACTGTTGACTGTTGACTGTTGACTGTTGACTGTTGACTAATGACTAATTTCTACAAACTCATGCCGCCCTTTTGTAGCTGCTTGAGAGGGTCAAGCAAAATGTCGGCTATGCTGCGCTGGCGGATGACAATTTCCGCAGTAGCTGTTTGACCAGCTTTGAGTTTCCAGGTTTGATTTTTGGCTTTCACTGAGTCTCGATCGATACTCACTTCCACCCGGTAAAAAACACCCAATCGCTCGTCTGTTTTGGCATCCGGCGAAATAGATAAAACTTTTCCCGGAATCACGCCGTAATTTTGATAGGGAAAAGCATCGAATTTGACTTGCACCGGCATTCCGGTTTTGACAAATCCTGCTTCTCGATTAGGCAAACTGACTTCCAGCACTAGCGGAGCCTGATTCGGAGTCATTTCTGCAATAGTTTGACCCGGTTGAACTACTTCGCCGGTGTTGTGAATGTTGAGTGCGGAAATCACTCCGCTGACGGGTGCGTAGAGAAATCTTTGTTTGAGCTTATTTTTTGCTTGATCGAGCAGGGTTTGGGTTTCGGCAATTTTGGATTTGACTTGATTTAATTGCATTTCCAACTGCTGAATTTTTTGCTCTTTTTCTAACTGCGTTTGGCGCGCTGCAGCTTGTTTGCTGGCGGCTTCGGCTTGCAGTCGATCGACTTCTGCCAATTGTTGAGTTAATTCACCTTGGGTTCTAGAAATGGCGCTAGTTTGATCGCGCAAATTTTGCTCGACTTCAAACAGCCTTTCCTTAACCACAGTTGCATCAGAGAGTTGACTCCTGATGGCAGCACTTTGCCTGTCGCGAACGGTTTGCTCGACTTCAAAGGCGCGATCGTCAGCCTGAGTGGTCTCCCCCAACTGGCTTCTAATCACGGCATTTTCGCTTTCTCGTAGAGCTTCCTCAGCTTGAAACAATACGTCTTTTGACAGTGCTCCTTCATCTACCAAAGGTTTGAGACGCGCGATCCGCTCTTTGTGAGCCACCACTTTTGCTTGCAACCCGGCCAGCAATTCTTGAGTCTTGCGTTGCAATGGTTTCACCTGATCGCGCCGCCCTTGCTGGGAATTAATATCTGTTTTCAGTTGCGAGAGCAAGTCTTGTACATTGTTTTCCAGAGGTTTGAGCTGTTGTTGCCGCGCTTGCTGAGACACTAAATCTGCTTGCAATTGCTCGATTTGAGACTGCGTGGTGGCCGCTGAAGCGATCGCACGGGCGATCGCAGCTTCAGCCCCCCGCTGCTCTGCAGCAGCAATAGCTTGGCTCGCTTCAACTTCCAGTCGAGTTCTCTCGATCGAACTAATCTGCTGCACCAATTGAATTCGATCAGCGTCCAGAATTTTCTCAAGACGCTCCACCTCGCTCTGGGCATTCGCCGGGTCTAATTCGGCCAATAATTGTCCAGCTTTCATTTTTTGACCTTCTTTGATAGCGAGGTTAATAATTTTTCCCGTATCTGTCGGGTGAATTTTGTAAACAGCGCCTTTGGGAACTAATTTGCCCTGAGCATGACCAACCTCGTCAATTTTTCCCAAAGTTGCCCACGCTCCAAAAGCTACGGAAAAAACCATTCCTCCTAATATCAACCGCTGCGGAAAAGATACTGGCGGCTGGTCGAGTACCGAGTGCAAAGAAGTAGACCAATTATTAGCATCTGGCTGCCGTAACTTGGCAATATTGATACCGTCATGAATTTTAGATGAGCGATTTTGAGATTCGACTACTTCTAAAGAGCGGTCTTTTTTTCGAGCTTCGTTTTCTTGCCTAGAAGCTACGCCCCCATAAACTTCGCCTATTTCGTTAGGAGCGTGGCCTAATTCTTTGGCATCTTCTGAAAACATTGTATTTCCTCCAAATTAGTCTGTTGACTGTTGGCAGTTGACCGTTGTTAGGAGCTATCAGTCAGGAGTCAGAAGTTAGGAGTCAGGAGTCAGGAGTCAGGAGTGAGTAAAAATGATATTTAGTCTTGTATTGGTTGCTAATGACTAATGACCAATGACTAATGACCAATGACTAATGACTAATGACTAATGACTAATGACTAATGACTAATGACTAATGACTAATGACTAATGACTAATGACTTAAATATCGAGTTGTTGCTGAGCGAGGTGATAGTAAAGTCCGCGTTCAGCCATCAATTCGTCGTGGTTGCCTTGTTCGGCTAAAATGCCTTTGTCTAAAACCAAAATTCGATCGGCATTACGCACCGTAGACAACCGATGAGCGATAATAAACGAAGTGCGATCGCGACTAATGCGGGCGAGATTTTGCTGAAACCTGCGCTCAGATTCGGTATCCAGCGAAGAAGTTGCTTCATCCAAAACCAAAATCCGGGGATCACCCAAAAGAGCGCGGGCGATCGCAATTCGTTGTCGCTGACCCCCAGACAAGCTTGTTCCCCTTTCCCCCACAGGAGTTTGATAACCCAGTGGCATATCTTGAATAAAAGCGTGAGCTTCTGCTAGCTTCGCCACTTCTATCGCCTGTTCCAAGCTTGCAGAATCAGCATCGTTTCCGTTTTTATACAGCGTAATATTTTCCAAAATCGTTCCCGAAAACAAGAAACAATCTTGAGGAACAACACCCAACTGAACTCGCAGCGACTGCAAAGAAATGTGCCGAATATCGTGGCCGTCAATTGTTAGCCGCCCCTTTTCTGGATAATAGAAACCTTGCAGCAGCTTTACCAAAGTGCTCTTACCGGAACCGCTGCGGCCGACAATTGCCACAGTTTCTCCAGCTTGCACCTCAAAGGAAAGATTTTGCAGCGTATTGCGTTCCTCATCCTGAGAATAGCGGAAAGAAACATTGTCAAACTTGACGTTTCCCTGAATGCGAGGCAGCACCAGCATTGGCTTGTAAGGGCTTTCTTCAGGTTGGGCAGAGAATACATCATCCAAACGCTCGATCGAAACCAGCACTTCTTGAAACTCATCCCAAAGTCCCACCACTGAAAGCACAGGAGAAATTACGCTCCCAATCATCATATTAAAAGCCACAAATTGACCGATCGTCAAATCATCTTGAATCACCAGCATTGCCCCATACCACAGCAAAGCCGTACTCCCCAAAGTATTAATCCCACCCCCGATCACCTGCAAAGAATTCGCCAACTTCTGCCCGCGAAATTTAGCATTAATCATGCAGGTTAATTGGTCTTCCCAGCGCCAGCGCATTTCTCGCTCAGCAGCAGTTGCCTTAACCGTCGCTACCCCAGTAATCATTTCCACCAAAGATGAATTTTGCTTGGCACTTTCGGTAAAAACCTCCCGCGACACTTTTCGGAGGAACGGAGTTGCCACTAAAGTCAAAATCACGATCGGCGGAATCAACGCCAGCACCAACAACGCCAGACGCCAGTTATAGTAAACCATCAGTCCGATGTAAACTACAGCCATCAAAGCATCCAACCAAGCCGTAATAGCTTGGCGAGTCAAAAATGCCTGAATTTTTTGATTTTCCTGAACCCGCGTCAAGATATCGCCCACCTGACGAGATTCAAAAAACTTGATCGGCAAACTGAGAGTGTGACTGATAAAGCCACTAATTAAAGTCAAGTCAATGCGGTTCGACAAATAATCCAGCAAATACTGTCTCGTTGCACCCAACAACGTTCGCCAAACACTAAACAGTAGCAGCCCGATCGCAAAAACGTGCAGAGTTACTACGCTTTTACTGACAACCACTTGGTCGAGAATTACTTGGGTAAATAGGGGAGTAACTAGACCAAATAATTGGAGCAACAAGGAGAGAATCAGAATTTGGGCGATCGCAGCCCGGTAGGGCCAGACTATGCCCACAAAATTTTTAAGTTTGATACCTTGATGTTCGGCACTGTGATTGCGGTATAGTTCCGCTGTTGGGTCTAAAATTAGGGCGTACCCAGTCCAATTTTCGGTAAAATTTTTAATGCTCATCCACCGCTTGCCCGCAGCCGGATCAGCCACTAAAACCTGTTGATTTTTAAAGCGGTAAACTGCCACGTAGTGATTGCCTTGCCAGTGAGCAATCCAGGGATTTTGATTTCGCAGCGGAGTTAAAGAAGCTCGCACGGGACGGGTTTGAAATCCCATCCTTTCCGCTGCTTTTGCCAGACTTTTGAGCGACGCGCCGCTGCGGCCGATTTCTGCCAATTCGCGCAAGTAATTTAGGCTGAATTTTTTACCCCAATATTCGCTAATCATGGCTAAACAAGTAGCTCCACAATCTGCTGCGCTCTGTTGTTGAATGAATGGGTGTCGGCTGCTCAACCAGCGCCGCTGCTTGGGTTTGGGAAAGCTGATGATTCCGGTTGCGGGTTTTTGCTGAGCAACTGCGGTTAATTTTGATGGCTCGGTTTGTGAGGTAGAGCTGGCCTTTTGGGGCGGCGTTACTAAGCTTAAGATTGAAGGTTTGCGGATGATTTTAGGGCGGGAATTGCTTTCGGAACTAATTGTGGCGTTGGCGATTTCCCACTGTTCGCTGCTAAGCTGGTAAATTAGCAGGTCTGTTACCGCTATCCAGTCGCTCTTTACGTCTGAATGTTCCCAGTTACTGCCGAGAATGGGCGGTGCTTGACCTTGAATTTGACCGCTGCGGAGCCAAAAATGATTGTTGGAGTTTTGGCAATGCTCAGCGAGGGAAACTCCGGCAGGAATTCGGCTTTCTTGTGTGTAAGGAAGTAAGTGGGGCCACAGAAGCTGTTGTTGGTGGGGAGGGAGCGATCGCAAATCTGTTTGTGTCTTGAAAAATATTAACCGCTGTCGCTCTTGAAATTCTTGCCGCCAGTGCTGTTGCAGTTGCGGGAATTCCTCTAAAATAAGCTCCAATGTGGTAGCCGCAATTCGACCGATTTGGCAAGTCCCAGCCGCAATTGCCCTGTAAGGCAGTCCGCTTTCAATAAATAGGTTATCTGTCCCAAATATTGCTCCGACTTCCAGTACCACCGCCGAAATTTCCTGCTGTTGAGACGCTTCTACCGCTAGCAGCCTGACTCTTCCATCGCCAACTAAATAAAAATTTCGATCGCTCTGTTCTTTTTCAACTAAATTGTTGCTATTATCTGATGTTTGATATTGAGTGATTTCATCTCCGAGCTGAAACTCGCAAATTTCACAGGCTTTATTTAATTTCGCCACTAATGTCGGTTCTGCACCGACTTCCTCGAAAATTTTCTGAATAGCCGGGAATTTTTCCAAGGCTTCTCTGGTTTTAAAAATGTGATTTTCCACCCCTGAAATTTTTTTCATAACTTACCCTGTCAAAAAAGTGTTTCAATTTTTTTGAATTACAACTAACCCGGTTATGAGAAATTTTTATTGGTTTAGTTGCAACCTAGTTGGCTTACAAACTGTTTGTCGATATGTCAGACGAATACCCGTTAGTTACGACATCCCTTCAACGCCTTTAGGATATATAAAATTGCGTTTTTTCAGGATTGTGTGGTGATTACGTAAGTGTGGTTTTGACTGGCTCTCAGTTTAACTTACAGAATCGTGATTTTGGCTACCTTTAAGGGTAATCTTTACCTAATCTTTATAAATTTACCGTAATTATACGGAAATTTATGAAGATTGTGTGAAGTTTCGAAGGCAACTGTTGTGGCCGGTACACGTATATCTACGCACAAATTTACATTCAGAATTCAAAAACCATCAATTTTTGACGCTTGTTTGTGAAGTCCAGATTCCGAACATTGTAAAGAAATATTGATGGCTGTTAATTTGTAGCAGTAATTCAAGCAAATAATTGACCATCTAATCTCGGTATGTAACGAATTAAAGTAAAGTGGAAAATTCTGCTGTTGATAACGGCTTTCCATTTGGGGGTGACTTCTGTGAGGGCCCAAACCCATCACTATCGCTACCCATCACTATCAATCTAAACCCCGATTAAAAGTATCGGTTTCTCTGCTTAAGGAATTTTGTGCGATCGCACTCAGTGTATTGGTTCTCCAAAAGCATGGAATAGTGTAGAATCCAACAACCAACTCAGGAAATTGTCGAACCTGCTTTACAAAAACTGGATATGATGATTGTCATGCCGACGGGCGGTGGCAAGTCTTTGTATTTTCAATTACCGACACTGTTGAAACCAAGATTGACGGTGCTGATTCCGCGGTTAATTGCTGTGATGCAATGCCAGACACTTGTGGCGAGTAATTAACTATGCAGAATCCAGCGATTGCCACCGCACAATCGAGTTAAATTATTTTGGGGATGGGAGGAAGGGTACTTTTCGGCAGATCTTAGCCGTATCATCTGTTGTTTAGCTGAAACAAAAAGAAGCCTCTCGCCTCGCCCGTTGCGGAGGCGATGAGATGAATTTTTGGGCGATGAGGAATTGACCCACAACCGATTCAATCCTACGGATTGAATTCCACGGTGGGCCGATGAGAAATTGCCATTTTTAACACTCATAGCGAATCTATAAAATCTTCAATTACATGAGTTATGGTTTTATCGTTTTGAGACGAGTATAAGCGTAGTTTGTTTAATCTACGCTCGGAGATCCTCAAATTTAATGTTTTGTTTTTCATCAATGCCTACATAACGTCTTTGCATTGATGTTATACTATTTGTATGTCGCAAACAAAGGATAGCAATGAGAACTTCATACCAGTACAAAATTAAACCAACTTTCATAGCAAGTAGAAAAAATCGCTCGAACGCTCGAAATGCTGCGTTGTCAATATAATTATCTACTTGCTCAAAGGTTTGATTGGCATGGGCAAAATCGTTTTCCTCTAGATAGATGTCCCTTAATTTGCCAGCTACCCGAGTTAAAAGAGCAGCCTAACTATTACAGTCAAAAGGCATCTCTCACCCAACTTAAACTAGATAGACCTTGGTATAAAGAGATTCACTCTCAAGTATTGCAGGAAGTCCCTAAGAAAGTCCAGATAACTTTTGAACGATGGTTAAAAGGTGATAGTAATGGAAATAAATCTGGTAGACCTAGGTTTAAAGGCGTGGGGCAATACAAAACATTTACGTACCCTCAATTCAAGAGACATCATTTTGCTAACAACAAAATAACACTGTCAAAAATTGGGAATGTTAAGGTAATTGTTCACCGTCCAATACCTGTAGGGTTTGATATCAAGACCGTATCGGTTACAAAAAAAGCAGATGGTTATAATGTAACCCTAAGTCTTGATGACAAAACGGTTCCCACAATCAAACCTGATTTTAACTCGGACAATATTGTTGGTATTGATGTAGGCTTAATCGATTTCTATGTAGCTTCGGATGGTTCGAGAATTAACGCGCCAAAACATCTACGTAAAGCTGAACGCAAATTAAAATCAGCGCAACGTCGTGTTTCTCGGAGAAAAAAAGGTTCTAACCGTCGCAATAAAGCTATTAAAAAACTAGCTGTCCAGCACAAAAAAGTTGCGGATACTCGTAAATACTTCCACTTTAAGACAGCTAGAACGCTGCTCGATAAGTACGATGTCATAGCTGTGGAAAAGTTGAATATCAAAGGACTCGTTAAAACTCAACTGGCTAAAAGTATTAATGATGCTGGGTGGGGACAGTTTATCATCATACTTTCAAACAAAGCCGAAAATGCTGGGTTGAAAGTAATAACTGTAAATCCGAAGGGCACCAGCCAAGAATGTTCTAACTGCGGTCACAAAGTTAAAAAGTGGCTATCCCAAAGAATGCACAATTGCCCGGTATGCCATACAAGTTTGTGCAGGGATTTGAACGCGGCTATAAACATAAAGGCGCGTGGGACGCACGCCCTCAAAGCTCAATTAATGTCCTCATAGAGGAGTCGTTGAGAAGCCCACACTCACTCGAAGGGGAGTGTGTGGAGTACGTCACTTCACCCTCCTTCATGCCGTTTCACCTGAGTTCGGCTCAGTCAAGGCAACTGCTAGTAATTGAGCAGCCTGCACGTTACTCATTGCAACTTCCCAAATGCCTTTTGCACAATAGCTGTAAAAGTTACGAACAGGCAGAAACAATGAAAGCTACTGGTAAGGTGTATACAATTGATTTGGCTGGAAATCAGTATCAAAGCCCTCGCTACTTGCAAAGTCGGGCCAGGATTAACTCCCTCATCGACCATTATATGTCATTGGAAGTTTTGAGCGATCGACTTTCCGATCTACCCCAGCAATTTTCCACCCCGCATCCCCGCCCTTGGGAACCCATAGATTGGCAAGGCATCAATCGCGACCAAATTATTGGTGTCAAGCCAGAAATTTTTTTACAAATTTTGGCAAGTGCGGCAGAAATTGAAGCTCCCATCCGCAGTTACGGTAGAGAAAGTTGGTGCTACTTACAGCATATTTACCCGCAAATGGCGCGGTTTATGGGAGGAATTTTTGATGCCAATGGCAACATTCTAGAGATAGGTGTCTGGGAAAAAGAAGAACGCCAACATTGCCCGACATTTAGGAAAATTTACCAGCAACTTACAGGGGAAAAACTGCAAGTTAAACCGAACTCTGTGAAGGGCTGTCAATCCACAGGTGACGCTTGGCAAGATACCTACAAACACGTGATTAGGAATGAAAATTTAATAACTTTAGCGTCTGCTAAATAGTCGGAACTGCACGATAATTCCATTTGGGTAGGTACTCA
>NZ_JAUBTR010000156.1:0-4060 GCF_036705045.1 Microcoleus sp. BR0-C5 | reverse complement strand
TTAAAAGTTGAACTGTTGACAAAAGCCGACTTATTTGTATTGCCTTCTTATTACGAAAACTTTGGCATTGCTGTAGCCGAAGCGATGGCCGCGGGTGTAGCTGTCGCCATTTCCGATCGCATACATATTGCGGAAAACATACAGCAAGCAGAAGCTGGTTGGGTGGGGCCTTTGGAAGTAGGGGCGATCGCCAATTCAATCAAATCAGCACTTCTCAATCCACAGGAGCGACAAAGGCGGGGATTAAATGGCAAAGAGTATGCAAAAAAGCATTATAATTGGGAGGCGATCGCCCAACAAACCATTGATGCTTACCAGGAGATTTTGTCATCTATAGCAGAAGGAAGAAGGAATAAGCAATAAAATCAATCGTTTCAGCCATTAACAACGTCCTAACCGTCTTGGCGGTTGCTATATTGACTAATGCGACTGGGGTTTACCTTTTACTTCTTCTCCTGCTCCGAGTTCTTGTGCTGCTGCTTTACTATCCCACAACAGTCAAATGAGCCCCGTCGAGGCCCTTTTAGCCGTGAAATTTACCCTCAACGCAACATTGTTGAACGTGCGATCAACCGACTCAAGCAATTTCGTCGGATCGCAACCCGATATGAGAAGCTGGCTGCAAATTATACAGCCATGATTACGATCGCCTGCATTCTGTTGTGGTTATAGTTTGAAAACACGCCCTAGTCTTATGAACAAACTGCAAGCACCGGACAAAGAAGCCACGGTCAGGTTTACTGTGGATATGTCCGTCGGGAGAGCATCGTAAACTGCCGATGTTGGCAGCAAAGACGGGGTGCAAGAAAGTGAACCAGAATGCGGATGCTCTTGGAGGATAGGTTGAAGGAGGTGGATGCGTAGGGCGATCGGGCTGTGAGTTTGGACTTGCGTAATCACAGATATAGGGGCTTTTTAAGAGAGATTGCGCCTCTAAAGCCCACATTCCGCACCCCCCAGGGGCAGCGTAGGCGGATTGAGGGGATAAAAGTTAATCATCTGAGATAATATAGCAATCCTAAGTGATTTTCTAGATAGGGAAAATCTGAAAGTCTTGCTATACAAGAAGTCTAGGAAGACAAGATGGCGTTGTGTTGTGAGACTCAGATCGGATTGCTATAGTGAGTTAGTAGTTAGACCACTTGGGTCGCTATTTAAAGAACCATTATTCGTACAAATTTAAAGAGCAAATTTAGGATGTCAGCCGAGAGACCTTTAGAGATCGATTACTCTCAACAAGATTCAACCTTAACGTTTGCTCCGCGTCCAGTAATTCACTCCAGTCAACAAGGGGGATGGAAAAATATCCATCTTGCACATTATCAACTGCCTGCAATTGACTTCCCTGAAACAACAGGTCTTCAGCACCTCATTTCGCTACCATCATGGAAGCAGCCAACGGAAGTAGAGATGGTAGTTAATGGAAAGCGTTATCGATGTCAACATGACCAACAGGAAAAGGGGCATATTGAAATTTTTCCTGCTCATGTGCCCAGGGTAAACGCATCTTAACTTTAACCCAAAATATGCTACAGTTAGAGCCGACTAATTTTCCATGTAATTTGTTGTATTTTATGGATACTATCAATGGCAAAAGGTTTTAGTAAAAGTGTAATTTTACCACAAAAACAAACAGATTCATCGCCTTCAAGGAATATATTAAATGCCTGTTTTTTAGAGCATTTTGCTAACTTGAAAGACCCCAGAATAGAAAGAAGTAAAGAACATTTGCTCAAAGATCTGATCGCGATTGCCATTCTAGCTGTCATCAGCGGTGCCGACGGATGGGTGGCAATAGAAGCCTATGGCAACGCCAAATATGAATGGTTAAAAAGCTTTCTAGAATTACCGAATGGTATACCATCTCATGATACATTTAGTCTCCTTCTTTGCCCGAATTGAACCGCAGCAGTTTCAAGAATGTTTTTTGAGTTGGGTAAATTCGATAGTGGGGGAATTAAAACTAGAGGTAATTGCCATTGATGGCAAAACAATGAAACAATATTATGACAGAAATGACCAACAAAAAGCGCTACATATAGTTACGGCTTGGTCTTCATCTCATCAATTAGTTTTAGGACAAAAAAAAGTTCATAAAAAATCTAACGAACTGACAGCCATACCGGAATTAATAGAAATGCTAGAAATTGCCGGAAGTATAATAACCATCGATGCTATGGGCTGTCAAAAAGACATAACATCTCTGATTATCAAGAAAAAAGGAGATTACATTTTAGCTTTAAAAGGGAATCAAAAGCTCCTGCACAAAGGCGTGAAAGAATGGTTTAAAGTAGCTCAAGAAACCGACTTTTTAGGCCAAAAGTACAATCCGGCATGAACAAGTAGAAGCGGGACATCATCGAGTGGAAAAAAGACAAGTATGGACGGTTGATGTATCTAAGTTACCACCTCTACATAATCAAGAATTATGGAGTGGATTAAAAACAGTTGTTATGATAGTTAGTGAACGACGATTGTGGAATAAAACCACCACTGACGCTCGTTTTTACTTAAGTAGTTTAAGCAGTAATGCTGAAAAAATTGCTGGGGCAATCCGCAGTCACTGGGGAATTGAAAATAGCTTACATTGGACACTCGATGTTACATTTTGTGAAGATAAAAGCCGGATTCGGAAAAAGAACTCGCCCGAAAATTTTGCACTTCTACGTAGACTAGCTATAAATTTACTGAAACAAGAAAAAACTTCCGGCACAAAGTCTAAAAATGAAACGGTATCGAGCCGCAATGGATAATAATTATTTAGTTCAAATTTTCAACTCTGCCAGTTAACACTCGAAATCTAATACCAATTTATAAATAAAAACTATCCGGCTTTAAGAAGTTCAGAAAATCTTAAAGTTCTGGTTTGATCTGCTAAAGTGGGGTTAAAGTTAAGGATTTTAAGAAGGTTTGTTGAGTTATTTATTCATGCACAAAGTCGCGTTTTTGTCAAATTAATTTAGATGCGTTTACCCTGCTCATGTGCCCTTAAAAGTGAGATCGAGTCAGGTAGGGGAAACGACTCACTGCTATCTCGATCCTACATTTCTAGCTCATGCTGCCTACGAGTCTGCAAATCCAGAGCAAATTGAACTGATGCCGACGCTATCAACGCCCGATCCGCTAGTCTGTCAAATTGTCTTAGCTCTGAAAACGGTATTAGAAACTGATGCAACAAATAGTTGCTTCTATGCGGAGTCAATGGCAACAGCTATGGCAGCACATTTGTTGAGAAACTACTCAACCCACAAGCACATTCTACCAGAGTATGAAGGTGGCTTACCTAAGTACAAACTGAAGCAAGCTCTTGATTATATGAATGTTCATCTAAGTGAGAACCTATCATTAGCCACCCTTGCAGATGAATTGCAGATTAGCCAGTACCATTTCTGTCGATTATTTAAGCAATCAACTGGAACGACTCCTCATGCGTACTTAATTCAGCAGCGAGTAGAGAAATCGAAGCAATTACTGAAGCAGGGAGAAGGCACGATGAATGACATTGCGATCGAGTGTGGTTTTGCCAATCCCAGCCATTTTGCTAAGCATTTTCGCAGATACACAGGCATTTCACCCAAGCAGTTTCGTATGATGTAGCAAGAATATGTTCAATTCGCAAGGAAGTGTTCGACTTGAACTGGCAAAGATGATTAAAGTCGTCTTGTATAAACGGAACTTCTCCACTTTGGAGCGCTTCCCGTTGGTTGTATCTCTTTTGGTATATAGGTTTGGGCGATTTGACCGTTAAACATCTGCAGTCATGTCTTTAAGATTTTCTTAATCTTTGCCTACAACCTCTTGTGAGATATTAAAATTAAGCAAAAACCCGGCTACATAAAAGTTTCCAAGACTTGTAGTTATGTAAAAGATTTTCCCCAACCGGGAAAGTCTCGCCACGTATGGTTTAGACCGAAACGATCGCGAGCAGGCGGGGGAAGTTCCATATAAATTTACCTGAATTCAGTGCATCTGATTTCATGCTGGGGTAGTGCTTTTATGTAAAGGATGGAGAAAATTGAGGCGGTTGAGTCTTCAGCATTGCTAATCGGATTTGGTGATT
>NZ_JAUBTR010000046.1:0-55233 GCF_036705045.1 Microcoleus sp. BR0-C5 | reverse complement strand
ACGGAGAGGAATTCTTGAAGTTTGTGCAAGAAGAACTGGCACCGAAATTGTGGTCATGAGCGGTAGTAGTAATGGATGATCTGAGAGTACATAAGGTAGAAGGGGTGTCAGAAATGATCGAGGCAGTGGGAGCAAGAGTAAGCTGCTACGCATTTAAATTGCATCCAGAAACGGGCAGGATGCCCGTTCCACAATTGTAGACAAATTGACTGTCAAATTAGATGCACAACAGCTTAGTGTATTTATCACGCCAACTCACCAGAATTTAATCCAATAGAACATTTATGGTGGGAACTAAAGGCATTGCTCAGGAGATTCATACCTAAAAGTGTACAAATAGTGGAAAAACTCTTGGATTTGGGAGTGAAATTATGTTCAAGTAAGCCAATCAGAAATTATTTTGCTCACTGCTGTTACTGTACCTCTTAGTCACGCAAAGTGCTGTATTATAATTATGTGTTAAACCTGAAACAGCCAACAGATAACAGCAGTGCCATTACCTATCTACCACATCACCCCCATTGACAATCTAGAATCTATTATTTCTGAAGGTGGATTGTTAGCTTACAACGTTATGCTTGAGACAGGAACTAACTACACTAATATCTCCTAGGAAAATATCCAAGATCGTCGCGCTAGAATCCGCGTTCCCTGCGGTGCAGGTGGCGTACTGCACGATTATGTTCCCTTTTATTTTGCACCGCGCTCTCCGATGTTATACACCATTAATCAGGGCAATGTACCAAACTATATTCAAGGTCAAGCAACAGTTATTCACCTAGTTTCTGATGTAGAAGATATATATGCTAGAGGTTTAGATTTTGTTTTTACTGACGGTCATGCAGTCATGGGATTCACCGATTTTTTTGACGACCTCAACTATCTAGGTGCGATCGACTGGAAGGTGATGGAATCCCATTACTGGAACGACACAAACGAAGATAACGACAGAAAGCGCAGGCGTCAAGCCGAGTTCTTAGTTCGCAACTTTTTCCCTTGGGAGTTAATCACAGAAATCGGCGTCATCAATTATACAATCAAAGCAAAAACAGAAAATATTTTACAAAAATTTACGCATAAACCCTCCGTAATTGTGCAGAAAAATTGGTATTATAATAAATAAAAACAGGGAAGTAAAAGTGATTGAAATCAAGGAAGGCAACCTTTTATAAGCAGATGCAGAAGCCATAGTCAACACAGTTAATTGTGTGGGAGTTATGGGCAAAGGAATTGCCTTGCAGTTCAAGCAGGCATATCCCGAAAACTTCCGCCAGTATGAAAAGGCTTGTCGCGCCGGTGAAGTGCAGCCGGGCCGAATGTTTGTAGTATCTTCTGGCAATCTATTTAATCCCCGATACATTATTAATTTTCCGACTAAACGTCACTGGAGAGGCAAATCAAAAATCGAAGATATTAAAACAGGACTAAAAGCTTTGATTCAGGAAGTAAAGCAATTAGGCATCACTTCTATTGCCGTTCCTCCGCTAGGCTGCGGAAATGGTGGCTTGTCTTGGAAGACAGTCAAACCGCTAATTGAATCAGCTTTTTCGGAACTGCCAAATGTGCAAGTTTTGCTGTTTGAACCCCAGGCTACTCCGCAAGCTGATTCAATGCGGATTGCTACCGAAAAATCCCAAATGACTCGCGCTCGTGCCTTATTTATTAGCTTGCTCGAATTGTACGGAATTCCTGGCTATCGCTTGACAATGCTGGAAATTCAAAAGCTAGCTTATTTTCTTCAGGTAGCAGGTGAACCACTAAAATTGCAGTATGTGAAAGAAAAGTACGGGCCTTATGCAAATAATCTCAATCATGTTTTGCAGAAGCTGGAAGGCCATTATATTCGAGGTTATGGAGACAGAAGCCGAGAGGCACAAATCTATGTGTTGTCTGAAGGTAAAATAGCCGCGCGGGATTTTTTACAAAATGCTGCTGACGCTAATGTTAGACTAGAGCGTGTGAGCGGGTTAATTAATGGTTTTGAAACTCCTTACGGCATGGAACTGTTGGCTACTGTTCACTGGGTTGCTAGGGAAAATAGGGAAGCAGCAGAGGATTGCGAAAGAGCGATCGAACTTGTACGCGAATGGAACATTCGCAAGAACGAACTATTTAAGCCTCAACATATTCGCAAAGCGTGGCAGCGGCTTCGCGAGCAGAGTTGGTTTTTTTAGGATACCTTCTGCCTTCTGACTAATGCTGACTGAGGACTAATTGTTACGATCGAGGTCTTCCGAGACTTGTAATATAAAGCACAGCCTCACCCGCAGGAATACCGAGAACGTCATTGACGCGATCGTCAAAAAAGCCCCCGATACCGCTGACACCCAAACGCAGTTGCATAGCTGCTAAATTCAACCGCTGGCCCAAATGACCCGCGTCCATGTGCAAGTAGCGGTAAACTCGATCGCCATATTTTGCTACAGCCCTGTTCAAATCCGCCGTGTGAAACAACAGCGCCCCCGCATCTCTGCCCAAGTCTTGCCCCAAACACAAAAAATGCAGTTCCCTGCGGAAATTTTTAAACCGAATTTGCCGCAATTCTTGAGCTTTCGGAGCGTAATAGTAACAGCCTTCTTCTAACCCATTCACTCCCGAAACAGCAATAAAAGTCTCGATTAAACTTAGATCAAAATAGTCGGGAGAACCGTCTAATCCTTGGTCGATATAGTGCTGGGGCTGGTAAGTAAAATCGAGCATAGCTAGCAATTCGCCCAAGCTCAAAGAAGCACCTGTATAAGCACGAGTCGAACGCCGTTTAAGCATAGTGTTTTCTAAAGTTTCCAGGTTCACTCCCCAAGGAATCGAAGGAGTGACCGTCGAAACTTTAGTACAAAATGGAAAGTTGTATTTATCCTCTAATTCCCCTTCACTTTCATCAAGTTTCCAGCCATCCGCTCCGGTAGGGTCTGATTCTAAATGCGTGGCTTTGTGGAGGTATTTTAACAGTTGACCTTCGGAAATTTTCGGGTAATCTGTGGTGGTGTTTCCGGGCAAAGCTGTTTTAAATTTAGGCAAGTTTTGGTCAATATCTAGCAAGTCGGCTAAAGCAACTACACAAATCGCTCCTTCTTGCTCCGAGTCGATGTACAGTAATTCATTGACAGCTTCGTCGGCGAATCCTCCAATCAGGTGAGGTCGGTAATCGTTGACGGCGCAAGCTAACTCGATATTACTCAATAAATGGCCGGTGTCTAGAAAAATTCGCCGATAAGCTCGGTCTTCGTAACGCCAAGAAGAACGGAAAAAAACAGTGGTAATGGCGATCGCCAATTGGGTATTTTCTAGCGCGGGCGACTGGAAACAAGCTGCTTGCAATGTCGGCCAAACTTGACTGTCCCAAAAATGAACAAGTGAATGAGTTCTGCACTGATAGTTGTAGAGTCCGGGTGGCAACTGGGCAGTGCCACGGGAAATTAAATAAACCTCTGCTGGGTAGAGTCCACCCGCCGACGGTGCAGATCGCAAATAGAGGTAGCTGTCGTCTACCGTCTGCACTTTCGCCGTCAACCCGTAGCTGCACAGCAACAAGCTAGATAACCGATGCCACCAAGCGGCATCGGGATCGGCATCGGCATCCTCCGAGGGATCTTTTAGATAAGGCTTGAGGTCAAAATACGCTCCAATTTTATATTCTTTGAAAGGCACAGGTTGCTCTGTCCAATCTAGCTGTTTGCTTTTGGCCGCAATGGTTTCAGGGTCGTATTTTGTCCGTTCGTGGTAGTGCTGAGCAATGGAGAGAGGAAGTTCTGGCATATTTCAGTAGAGGATTCGCTGTGGTTTCTCGATCGATCTTGACATTACTAACCGCTTACTGGTCGAGCAAGGCAAAAATTTACAAATATAAAAAAAATCTTAGAAAAAATGAGATCGTTGTTACACAAGCTTAACATAAAACAATGCCTAAGTATAAATACACAGAATAATAACCATTAATTACTGTTATGGATTGGCTGCAGTAGCTGTCGTCATGAGGAATGAAAATGCAAAAGCTAAGCGCTGAGGAATTGCTTGCTCAGTATGCTGAGGGCCAGCGAAACTTTAACGCCGTTGACTTAAGTGAAGATAACTTGTTTCAAGCAGATTTGACAGAAATAAATCTTTCGGGTAGCGTTCTCAGGCGAGCTTATTTGCCCTACGGAAATTTGACTCAAGCCAATCTTTATAAAACTGATTTGCAAGAGGCTGAATTGGGCGACATTCAACTTTATCAAGCTAACTTGTCGGAAGCAACTTTATCAAGAGCCAACTTATCAAGAGCAAATTTGCGTCACGCCAATTTGCAAGGTGCTAATTTGCAGAAAGCCAATTTGCAAGGTGCAGATTTGTACAATGCAGATTTGACGAATGCCGATTTGAGATATGCGGATTTGAGCCGAGCTAATTTGGAGAAAGCAAAGTTAAGTAAAGCTCAATTAGCGGGCTGCAACTTATTTCGATCGCGCTTGGTTGATTTGTCGGAAGCCGAGTGCGATCGCACTACTATCGGGCCCGAAGGCTATTGATGACTTGCATCGGCTAGTCTAGGGCGTAGGGCGATCGGCTTAATTAGGAATGAGAATTAAATAACTTAGAATTTTGATGGCTCTTGTGGGATGGGCGTCCCGCCCGTCCAGAAAGGGCGGGCGGGACGCCCAACCCACTTTCAAGAGTGTAAATTATTTAATTCGCGATCCTTAGTCGTGAAGCGTAAGCTGTTCTACACTTAAATTGTGTGTTAAAAAACAATTCCCCGTCTTGTGGGGTGGGGTGGGCGTCCCGCCCGCCCTGAATATACAATTTAAATGCGCGACAGCGTAGCTATCCCCTAGGGAATCGCCATTTTTAAAATTTCTTAACATTTCTCGACACGCCGGAAAATGTGAGTTACAGTCGTAGAGAACTTATCCCTCCGCAACATTGACAATAAATAACACATTTTTCCAGCGGAAAACAGGCTAAAATTTATGAATTCTCCTGACAACAAATCCAGAGAACTCCGGCGCAAAGAACAAGAACTGCGGAAGCGAGAACAAGAAATTCGGCTCCGCGAACTAGAATCCGAAATCGACCGCTCCGTGCCAGAACATCTAACAAGCAAGTACCAAGAACCAGACAGCCAAGTTAACGGCAAACTCAAACAGTGGCGCCGAAAAATTATAGCAGCGGCTCAATTTACAGGCATTGTCATTGCTGTTGTCGTTGCAGTTCGCATAGCATCTTGGCTGGCAGCCGCCCTGATAGTTGGAGGCATTGCTTGGATCGCTTACAAAATGTTTATTGAAGAAGAGAGAAGTTGAAAAGCTCAAGCAGGAAACTATCAGGAAACACCCATGAACCTTAAAGTAGAAACTAGCAACTTTCTCAACGATTTAGAGCGAGTAGCCGCCGTGCGCCGAGAAATTGCCACTCGCCTCAGCAACATCGCCACAGCCATCAACCAATCAGAATTAGCAGGAGGAGAAGCATCGGGAAAACTCGGTTTAGAAACAGACAACGCCGACATTGATATCGCTAGTAAAAACTTGCGCCAAGGAGTCTTTCGCCTGCTAGTGCTAGGCGACATGAAACGCGGGAAAAGCACTTTTCTCAATGCGTTAATCGGCGAAAACTTACTGCCCAGCGATGTAAATCCCTGTACAGCTTTGCTGACGATTTTGCGCTACGGTTCAGAAAAAAAAGTTACCGTTTATTTCAATGACGGCAAAAGCCCAAAACAGCTAGATTTTAAAAGTTTTAAACAGAACTACACAATTGACCCCGCTGAGGCAAAACGCTTAGAAGAAGAAAAGAAACCAGCATTTCCAGATATCGATTGCGCCGTAGTAGAATATCCCTTACCTTTGCTGGAAAAAGGCATAGAAATAGTAGACAGTCCCGGACTGAACGATACAGAAGCCCGTAACGAATTATCTCTTGGTTACATCAACAACTGCCACGCTATTTTGTTTGTACTCAGGGCAACTCAGCCTTGCACAATGGGGGAAAGACGCTATCTAGAAAATTACATCAAAGGTCGCGGTTTGAGCATTTTCTTTCTGATTAATGCTTGGGATCAGGTGCGGGAAAGTTTGATAGACCCAGATGATCCTGAAGAATTAGCAGAAGCAGAAGGGAAACTGCGGCGGGTTTTTCAAGCTAATTTGGCTGAATATTGTTTAACAGAAGGACACGATATTTACGACGAGCGAGTGTTTGCAATTACCTCAATTAAGGCGCTCAGGTTGCGGATAAAAAACCCGGATGCGGATTTGGCAGGAACTGGTTTTCCCGAATTCATGGCGGCACTAAATACGTTTTTGACGCAAGAAAGGGCGATTTCGGAATTGCGTCCGGCCAGGACTTTGGCGCGTCAAATTTCTGATCGAGTCCGCGAAGCAGTTGGGCGCCGACTACCATTACTCGATCGCGATGTCAATGAGTTGAAGGAAAAGATTAATTCAGTTGAGCCGGAGTTTAAGAAGCTGACTCAGATTCGCGATGAATTTCAACAAGAAATTATCGAAGTTAGAGATAGTAAATCGCGGGCGATCGCAGATTCTTTCCGTGCCTACGTTCTCAACTTAGAAAATACCTTTGAAACAGATTTCTTACGATATCAACCTGAACTGAGATTTCTGGATTTCTTCAGCCAAGGCAAGCGAGAAGCTTTTGAAGCATCGCTCAAACGAGCATTCGAGCAGTACATCAACGACAAACTAGCAGCTTGGACTCTCACGGCCGAACAAGAAATGAATTCAGCATTTTCGCAGCTATCGAAAAGTGCCGCAAATTACGGAGCATCTTACACGAAAGTGACTGAAAAAATTACCGAAAAACTAACGGGACAAAAAATACCAGCAGCAGTCAGCAACTCGAACGAAGATAACTCGCCAGGTTGGGCAAAATGGGCGATGGGATTGTTCTCGTTAACGACTGGAAATCTGGCAGGTGTAGCAATGGCAGGAGCGGGTTTTGATTGGAAAAATATCCTGCTCAACTTAATCACTGTGTTGAGCGTCAGTACGATTCTTGCTAGTTTGACGGGGATTGTTTTGGGGCCGCTGTACTTGGCTTTATTGGGGATGGGTGTTGGGGTTTTGCAAGCAGACGGAGCTCATAAACAGTTGGTGAAAGCGGCGAAAAAAGAGCTAGTGAAATATCTGCCGCAGGTGGCTCAAGAGCAGTGGCAGCCGATTCATGATGCTGTAAAAGAGTGTTTTGATGTTTACGGGCGGGAAGTGGGCGATCGCATGAATGCTGATATTACTTCTCGGAAATCTGAGTTAGATAATTTGCTGAACCAAAAGGAATCTCGCGAGATTAATTGTCAGGCTGAATCGCAGCGGTTGAAAAAGTTGGAGGCTGATGTTTCTGCCGAGTCGCAGAGTATTGAATCGCTATATCAAGCTTTCTTAGCATCCGCTAAATGAAATAAAACAACAATATGCAACAACCCGAAATTTATCAATACCTGACCGACAATCTCAAATCAGCACTCGGTATTCTCGAACTTGAAAAAAACTCCCAACTGTATCGAGATACTACCTCAATCTGCGACTATCTCGCCAAACCAACTTTTCAAATAGCTGTCTTTGGCCCGTTTAATTACGGCAAGTCAACTTTGCTCAATGCAATGCTTGGAAATCGTGCTTTGCCGATCGACCTTGTGCCCACTACAGGTGCTGCCATTTATGTCAACTACGGCGAGGAATTGCACGCAAAAATTACCCTGAAAGACGGCACGGAAATTAGCGAACCGGGGACTGATGTTTTGAAACGCTACGCCATCCTTGACGACGCGAGACAAATGCGGGATGATGTGGCGGCCGTGAATGTTTACTGTCCCCATCCATTCCTGCAAACCGGTGTGGAATTGCTGGATTTGCCGGGAACCAACGATCGCGAAGAACAGGATAATTTGGTTCGGGATAAATTGTTAACGGCTGATTTAGTTGTGCAGGTTTTAGATGCTCGCAAATTGATGACTTTAGGCGAACGGGAGAACTTGAGAGATTGGTTGAGCGATCGCAACATCAACACTGTCGTCTTTGTTGCCAATTTTCTCAATCTACTCGAACCAGACGACCAAAAACAAGTTTACAATCGCTTGTTGTTTGTTGCCGAAAGTTTTCGATCCAATTTGCCGAACAATATCAGCAATATCTACCGCGTCGATGCTTTGCCGGCTTTGAGGGCCAGGCTGAAAGGAGATGTGGCGGCCGCCCAAACTTCAGGAATTGCGATGTTTGAATCGGCTTTGCAAAGTATTGTGGCAGATCAACAGGAACAACTAGCAGTTAAGTTGCCCAGAATTGAAGCCATAGCTACTAAAATTTGCCAATCTCTCCGGGCAAAAGCTGAAACTGTCACCGCAGAAATAGCTGCAGCTCAAAAAAAGCACAAAGACAAAATTGAAATTAAACAAAAAGCAGAAAAATTGATATTAAAAGGCTTTCACGCCAGCGTTTCCGATTTCGAGATTTGGCTTTACCAGCCCACACTTTTGCAGCGATATCAATCGGAAATGGCGCTCTCGCTCCAGGAAGGGAGTTTTGATGCGTGGAAGCTAAAATTTGAGCGAGAGGTCTTACATCAGCAGCAAACCATCGCAGAATGGGTAAATAAAGCTTGCGAATTCTTTGAGAAAGAACAGCCGATCGCCCTTTTGATTTCGTTTCCCCCATCCCCGCAAGTCAGTTTACCGGAGCCGCCACCACCTCCCGCTCAAAAGTCGATCGACAGCGAAGTGGCTCCAGTGGCGATCGCCACCGGCTTAGGTTGGCTATTGGGCGGGCCTGTGGGAGCAGCAGTAGTCGGCGGTGCTAGCTATATTTTGAATAAAAGAACTGGGTATGAAAAGCCGCCTGAATCGCCACAAGCTTATCTAAATCAAGTAACGGAAATTTGCAACGAGGCTGCTAAAAACTATCTCGCTCGCTTCAGCACCGATACTTTTTCCATGCTGCAACACTACAAGGAAATCGCCGGAAAAGTTATCTGTTTTCAAGACAGCAAAGAGCCACTACAGACAAATATTCAGCAATACCAGATCCAGTTAATCAATAATTTGTTAGAAAATATCGAATCCTGCCTTCAAATGACCAAATCTGTAATTAACGGCAAATGATCCGAACCGACATTGCGGCCAGTACGAATCTTTAAAACACCAATTTCTTTGCTGACTAGAAAGTGATCGATCGGAATATAAGCCAGCGGCATAAAAGTTGGCCAAGTCGGTAAAATGCCAAAGCCCGATCGCGCATTTCGCAGGTTTGCGGTTTTGACCATATTTTTGTAGAATGGCGACCACATTGTGGTATTGAAATCCCCAACCACAATCAGCGGATTTTTGACTTGGGCTGCATACTCGCCGATGCCGGCTAGCTGTTTATTGCGATTGATAAAACTCTCCTGTTTGACTGGCACAGTCGGATGAGCAAGAATCAGAGAAATGATTTTACCTTGAAATTTAACATCCGCAAACAAGCTCTTTCTTCTATTTGAAAAGGCTTTAACAGAAGATTTTTCTAAAGGTAGCTTGCTGTATATTGCACTGCCAAATCTCTCAGATTCTTGCTGGGTAGAAGAGTAAGGAAAAATCTCGCTTAAAACCGATAACTGTTTTGCCCAAGTTGAGTTGACTTCTACAAAAACTGCGATATCAGGTTGTTCTGCTTTAACCAGCGATATCACCTCAGAATATCGCCGATTACTCCTTAAAACATTTGAATGCAAAATCCGCAAGTTGTGTCCGGGAGTCGCTCCTGCAAAGGCTGGCGCTGGGAAATACCAAGGAACAATTTCTGCCAAATTAATGATAATGCAAAATGCGCTCACCAGCCACCATATTTTTTTTGAGCGCACGAGAGCGAATAATATAAAAGTAGAGAAACCAACCAGCAGATATTGTAGTTTAAAATGAGAACTCAATTCAAAAAAAATGTTGAATTCTCCCAAATAACCGACTATTGACAATACGGCATTTACCGTTGCTGCGATAATAAACCATTTTAAAATTACGTGCTTCAAGCTAAGGCTTTTGTTGGGATTGCTGTGCATCACCGCCCATTTCAGCTTAATTTTGAGGTCATTGGTAATCGGCAATTTATCAATTTCTGTTACCAATTGTTCTGGCTGTTCCAACTCTCGCCGCTTTTGATAAAATCTCACCAGCAAGCTATCTACCACAAAATAACTAAAATAATTGGCAACAAATCCTACAAATACCAACACACCTAAACCGACCAGCATACCAAAGGAACCGCCGACTTTGACCAAACCCGACCAAACGGCTGCGTCACCTGTTTTCCCTGTAGCTGCTATGGCGATAAATAGCATTAAAGCAGGCAATCCGATCGTGATTGTGTTTCTGATGATATAGTCCATTATACAATTTTAGATTTTAGATTTTAGATTTTAGATTGGGAATGAATCATGCAGTTTTTAGGGCAATGCACACCCCACCTATTGACTTAAGAGCGACTTTACAAAATCGGGATACTCCTTAAATTTCATAGATTTCTAAGGGTAAGTTGTCTGGATCTCTGAAAAATGTAAACCGTTTTTCGGTAATCTCGTCAAGGCGAATTTGTTCTACTTCTACTTGTTGGGATTTTAAGTAAGCAACGGATGCTTCTATGTCCTCTACGGCAAAAGCTAAATGTCTCAAACCGCAAGCTTCAGGATTGTTAACTCTTTCAGGAGGATGGGGAAATGAGAAAAGCTCGATAGTGTCGCCGTTTCCGACTCGCAAATCTAGTTTGTAAGAATTCCTCTCGGTTCGGAAAGTTTCTTTGATAATGGAGCATCCCAATATTTCTACATAAAATTTCTTCGATGCTTCGTAATCCGAGCAAATAATCGCCACATGATGTATTGCTTTTATTTTCATCTTAAAAAAGTTAGTTAGTTGCGTTTTTCTGAGATGTTGCACCATTCTCAATAAGCTTTTTATGAACAGGCAAGATGCCTGTTCCACAAAGAGTGAATTTTCTTGTGGAACAGGCCGAAAAGCCTGTTCTTGAGAATCGTGCCAGATGTGAGGTTTTTTCAAATGCACAGCACGCTATTAACAATTATATTTGACGATCGCAAACTCTGCGAGAAACCCTGCGAAATTCAGCGCGATCGCCCTTTATTTTCCCTCGTTCAAATCTTAATCTGAAAAATTTCTGCAAAAAAAGCACCTTACTTTGATAAAATGAGAGTTTTGCAGTCAATCACCCCTATTTGCATCTCAGGAGACAAGCACTATGGCCCGTATGTATTACGACACCGACGCGAACCTAGACCTCTTAGCCAACAAAACGATTGCTATCATCGGCTACGGTTCCCAAGGACACGCCCACGCCCTTAACCTCAAAGACAGTGGCATGAATGTCGTTGTCGGTTTGTATCCCGGTAGCAAATCTGCAGCCAAAGCAACCGACGCGGGTTTAACAGTTCACCCGGTAGACAAAGCAGCCGCCGCCGCTGACTTCATCATGATTTTATTGCCCGATGAAGTTCAAAAAACTATTTACAAAGAACAAATCGAACCGAACCTTTCTGAAGGAAATGTTTTAGCATTTGCTCATGGTTTTAACATTCACTTCGGCCAAGTTGTTCCCCCTGCCAATGTAGACGTAGTAATGGTTGCCCCCAAAGGCCCCGGACACTTGGTGCGACGGACTTACGAACAAGGGGAAGGTGTTCCGAGTTTGTTTGCAGTATATCAAGATGCTTCCGGTCAAGCGCGCGATCGGGCAATGGCCTATGCTAAAGGTATCGGTGGCACCAGAGCTGGCATCCTGGAAACCACTTTCCGCGAAGAAACAGAAACGGATCTTTTTGGCGAACAAGTAGTTTTGTGCGGCGGTTTGAGCGCCTTAATTAAAGCTGGATTTGAAACTTTAGTTGACGCCGGATACCAACCGGAATTAGCTTATTTTGAATGTTTGCACGAAGTTAAACTTATCGTTGATTTAGTAGTAGAAGGAGGCCTCGCCAAAATGCGCGACAGCATCTCCAATACCGCAGAATACGGCGATTTAACTCGCGGCCCCCGCATCGTCACGGATCAAACCCGCGCCGAAATGCGTAAAATTCTCAGCGAAATTCAATCCGGTCAATTTGCCCGCGAATTCGTTCTGGAAAACCAAGCCGGCAAACCGGGCTTTACCTCCATGCGCCGTCAGGAAGCAGAACATCCTATTGAAGAAGTTGGTAAAGATTTGCGAGCTATGTTTAGCTGGTTGAAAAAGCACGCTTAATCAATTTTAGATTTTAGATTTTAGATTTTAGATGGGAAGACCAATCTAAAACAGTCTGGACGCATAACCTCTATCTGTAGGGTGTGCATTGCACACCTTACTGGTTTGAGGAAAATCTAAAATCTCAAGTTTAATCGATTTGAGATTGAAGGAAAAATCTCAAATCTACAATCTCAAATCGTCATGTTTGGTTGGGCTTCGCTTAACCCAACCTACAAGAAAATGGCTAGGTATTATTAAAGAAACCGGGTTTCTCGCTGGTAGCTCAAAACTATCGTTTCGGGCTAGGACTTTTTTGCAATTTCTCAATATCCTGTTGCCTTTGCTCGTTGAAATCTCTCGGCCTCAACCAATCTGGCCACAACCCGACGAAGAACTTTCGGCTTGCCACGCTAGTATCTCTTACAGGTTTGGGGAGAAAAGTTAAAGTGTCACCGTAAAGGGTAAACAGGGCTGCCAACAGAAGCAATAGCGGGATAATATTTTTTTTAGGCATGGCAGTTTGGGAGTAGAGTTTGTGAAAGCAGTTTGTTATATTTTGCCCTTGCACGGACAAAATATATCAGAAACAGCTTAAGAAGAAAATACCCCCCTGGGGGCTAAGGCGCGCCGCCTACAACAGGAAAGCCTGCTAGTCGCAATATGATGTCCTCTCGAACTACCACTACAAACACCTTTATTATAGGTGTTCGAGCGGAGATCAGATTATTAGCTAATGACTAATAGTGGTAAGGTTCGCAGTGCGAACCATACATAATTATGTGTTCGGTCGAGAACTCTACAAAATACTATGGTTTTTGGCGCTTACCTACTTAACGACTAAGGACTAATCACTACTTATTCCCTTGAATAAAAGTTTGCACTACTGCATTAATTTCCGGGGAAATTTCTGTTATTAGCCGCACCGGGATTGCCGATGTGGAAGCAAATTGCGCGTATTCTGGTGTTAGAAAGACTGCATATTTGTCAGCTTCAGCAGTCAGTTGAGCGGCGGTAGCCAAACTTACAGCTTTAATATAATTGCGTATGCTAACAGCTTGGTCGCCCACAACTTCATCTCCGGTAATTCCTGTGCTTGGCCTGCGAAATTGGTCTAAAGTTGTACTGGGATCTTTGACGCTTAAATGGGTTCCTCCTACAAAACCGACTAGCCATTTGAGAGAGGGAATTTTTGGGAATCCGGCAATTTGTTCTGCTAAGGCGGGAGTGGTTTTGTCTGCAGAAGATGCTACTATTAATGTGGGAATTTGAATTGCACTTAAACCAGTTTCTCCAAATAGTAATGATGTGATCGGATTCATGGCGATCGCCCTTTTAATCCTCCCATCCCGCAATTGATACCGTTCTGCGGGCAATCCGGCCGCCGCACACTGAATGCCTTCGCCCAAGCTGAACCCAATCAAATCCCCCTGACACCTTTGTTTGAGTCCGCTCAATTGCAGTTCGGCGCCGGCCAAGCACAAGGCCGTAGCGCCGCCAAATGAATAGCCAATTATTACCGATCGGTCGATCGCAATTTTCCCCTGCAAGTTATCATCAGTTTGGTTCAATTTTGTCAGTTCGTCGAGTACAAAACTGATGTCTTTGGGACGCTCTAAAAACTCTTGAGGAGCTAGCAAGGGACACTTCCCCGCCATCGCAGCATTGGTATTCGTTTCATTGCTGCCCGGATGTTCTAAAGCTGCTACTACATAGCCGTGAGACGCCAAATGCTCGGCTAAGTAGCGCAAATCCGTGCGGACGGAACCCAACCCGTGAGAAAAAACGATCGCCGGTTTGTCGGCTGTCGCAGCTTTCGACCAGTACACATCAACCGGAATATGTCGATTGCGGGTGCTATCGTTCAAATCTAGCGCCCGTACCTGCACGAAATTAGGCCCGGGCTGGGTGGGATCGAAAGGCAGGTTAAACGCGGGTTTAGCCACTGCTAACTGAGGTGCGATCGCCGTCATAAACCGCTGAGTTTGCCAAAAACTTACGTTCAAATTTCCCAAAACTGCGAAAGCTCGATCGAGATCCACCACGACCCGCGAGCTCGGATAAGATTCAATGAAACTCAAGACAGATAAGCCTTCCGGTGCTTTTGCTCCCTGCACCAGAGCGGCTCGCAGCGCTTCCACACCCCCACCGTCGCGCCTGGGTATCACTGTAGTCAAATCCGTCAGGATGGCAGTGCCGATGCCCGTATTTAGCAAGTTGCTCAGGCCGACTACATTTAGGGGAATTTTCGCTTGCAGCGCCCGAAAAATTTTACTCCGCTGTTCCTCAGACAGGAGATTGGCATAAGCTTGGAGTTTGGCGGGGACTTTTCCTGTTTCTGCGAGTTCGCGCAAATCCGCAACCGATATTGACGATTCTAAAATACCTTTGCGGACAACAACCGTTTCTGCCGCTTTTGCAGAGGATGTCGCCCCGCTGAAAGGATTAATCGAAATCGAACCCAAAACACTCGCCACCGAAGAAAACCATCTGAAATTTGGTCTGATGCTCATTTTTACCTTATTGAACTAGAGGGGGTATATCACCATATTCTCAAAATTCTCCCAGATACCGAGAAATTGTTCTAGATGCCGAGAAACTGCCTCCATCGGGGTGCGATCGTCAAGACCTCTACGCATATTTACTTGGCGATCGCACATTCAGTACCTAAGTGCACTTCTGGTGCGGGTGCTAATGATGAGGAGTTGAAGGATTTTTTAATCGACCGCCCAAAAAATACAAACTTCGCGAGTTAAAAGAGCGATCTAGTGTTTTTCCGAACCGCACAAAGGTGCGGAAATTTTTATAGCAATTCCGTTGGATTAGGATTAAATATAAGACTTATACAATTGTCACAAATAAAGCTTAAAGTTTAGGTATGTAGTTGCGCTTGTCCGCTCTTAGTTAGGAAAAGAGCGAGTCGAGCGCAACTACATATAGCAGTTCTCAATAAAGTGAGGAGAGCCTCATGCCCTATGCCCTATGCCCTATGCCCTAGAGCACCTCATGTTCCTGAGAAAGGCTATACCTTTGTTTAATTTGCCAGTTGGCTTTAGTCCTAAAATATTAACCGCAGATGAGGGCAGATTCCTAACGTAATCTGCAGTTAAAATATTCCTCAAGATACAGGAAAATAAACAACAAGCATCGAAATATTTTGGTGAGTCCGGGCGATGGCTTCAGGTTCCTTGAGAGTTCCCGGTTTTTCCCACAAATTCTGTTGCTGAGAAATTGTTGTTAAAATCAGCAAATCGTGTTCTAACAAATTCTGCGAAACTAGCTTGATAAAATTTCCCCGCACCCGATTTACTGGTATCTCAGAAAGAATTTCCACCTCCGCCCCACTTTGGTTGCTTTGTTCCCGTTTTGTCGCCACCAACAACACTTGCAAACTCGCCTTAAGTTCCTCGGCTAAACTCTTAGCAATATCCACGGTTTCCTGAAATCCAAACCGAGTCAACTCGCTGTCAGTTACCGCCAAAATAACTCTGGCTGTATTCTGGAGAGGATCGGGAAATCGAGCAATCATTACGGGTACGGGCGATCGCCTTACCACATTGTCAATGATGCTGCCAAAAAAATTGTCGCGAGTCGTGGAAAATCCCTTCCAACCGCAAACTATTAAACTAGCCTCGCGTTCGGTTGCACTCCGCAGAATTCCGCGATCGATCGCATCATCTATCCTCGCGATCGGTTCAACCGCACAAGCAGCCGCATGGGCCACAGTTTCCGCAGCCGTCAAAAGTTGAGTTTGCTGCATTTTATCTGCAGGCGAAATGGCTTCCCCGCGATCGGACAAAATATGCAGTGGCAGCAAAGTTCCCTGAGATGTTTTTGCTAAAATCAAAGCCAAACGCAGCAAATTATCTTCCGTATTCGGATTAGCAACAGGCACTAAAACTCGGTCTCCCCAGGAATGCTTTCCCGAAGTACCAGCCGGCAAACTCGACCCCGGCTGCTGCATTTCTTGACCCCACCGAGATACAATCCAAGGAGAAGCGACACAAGTTACTAAAATCATGGCAATGATGCCGTTCACCGTTACGCGATCGACCAATTTAATCTCAAAAGCAACCGTAATCGCCGCCAAAGTAGAAGCAGCTTGAGCAACAGAAAGACCGAACATTACCATAATGTTCGGAAACTCAAAACGAAATAATTTCCCCGGTAGCCAAGCTGCCAAAAACTTACTCACCACCTCAGCTAAAATCATCACCGCAGCCACCAACAAAGACTGCGGCTGCTTTACCAAAATTAGCGGGTCAATTAACATCCCCACAGAAATCAGAAAAAACGGCACAAACAGCGTATTGCCAATAAACTCAATCCGATTCATCAGGGGACTCATTTTGGGAATAATTTGAGTAATGGCAATTCCCGATAAAAATGCACCAATAATTGCCTCAATTTCAATTAGTTCTGCTGCGTAAGAAACTAGAAATAGGGTTGCCAATACAAATATAAATTCGGCATTTTCGTCGTGTCCGAATTTCTTAAAGAACCAGCGACCGATTTTGGGAACTCCCCACAAAGTACCAAAAGTGTAGATAGCAAGAGATGGAATGAGAAACAGCCAAAATTCGAGAGTTAGATTTCCTTTGAAAGCTTTAACAACAATTGCCAGCACCAACAGCCCCAACACATTCGTAATTAAAGTCCCGCCCAAAGTCGTAGTAATAGTCTGAGTTCGCATCAATCCCAATTTTGTGAGAATTGGCAGCGCTAAAAGGGTGTGTGTAGCAAAACAAGAAGCGACTAAAATTGCAGCCAGCCAGCTATATCCCAACAGCAGCATAGCTGCTGTTCCCAATATCATCGGTAGCGAAAAAGTAGCCAGCCCAAATATGACAGCTTTGTCCGCATTGAGTTTGAGGTCATCGAGGCTAGTTTCCAGCCCCGCTAGGAACATCAAAAACAGCAATCCTACAGTACCTAACAAAACAATAGTAGCGTCTCGTTGCAGCAAATTGAGACCGTTGGGCCCGACAATTACGCCAGCAATAATTAAACCCACTATTCCCGGCAGTCGCAAGCGCTCAAATAACAGCGGCGCGAGTAGCATGATTGCTAAAAGAACTAGAAAAACGGGAACGGGGGCGGTAATTGGCCCGGAAGTTAACATAAATTTCACCCTAAATATTGGCAGCGAACTGCTACCATATTTAAAAGGAAATAATCAAAATGTCTATCAATCTAAAGAGGTATTCTCAATATATTACAGGGTAATTGGTAATAAGTAATACTGGGCGCGAGTAACTCGGTTTATTGGTAAAATATGGGTTTGATAACTAGAAATTGGGTGGCTCGCGAACTCCGCTTAAAAAAAGTATATTTTTATTTGGAGGCACAAAAACCTAGTTAAGAGTCAAAATAACAGGTTGTGAGCGATCGACTTTAACGCCGAAACCTGGTTTTTTATCCTATTTACGTCCCCCACTATGTATGTATCAAATGCAAGGGGAAACAGACATATATCCCAAGATGGACTTTGGCAAACTCGCTCCTAATTCAGAAACCCGGTTTCTTAAAAAAACCGGGTTTTTCACCACAACCGACTATTTAAATGGGTTAGTCTTGGACGCGAAAAAACCTGGTTTCTACGCAACATACTTAACCGTACCCTTACGGTAGCTAAGTATGTATTTGTTGTCAAGATTTTCCCATCTAATTTTCAATGATAGGCTAAGCGAGCGAAACAATACTAGCTCGCTCGTAAGGCAATCTGTTTGTCGGCAAAACCTCCAGATTAATTTGCAACGAATCCAAAGCCGGATTTTCTGCTAGCAGCTTTTGCGTCAAACTCTTATTAAGAATTTCCCAGAAATCCGTTTCATTGGGATAATTAGTCAAGAAACTGTCGATGCTTTTGTAAATCGGCACAAAGTCTGGATACTCATCCTGCGTAATTCCTGGTTTGTACTGATATTTGACATCCATATTGAGGTTATTCAAACCCTGGTGATCGATCGAGTAATTAGGAATCTTGAAATCCCATGCTTCGCCTAATTTACCATCTTGAGTACGAGTAACGGTACTGCTGCGATCGTAAGGCAATCGGTTCGTCGGTAAAACATCCAAATTAACCGTCACCGACGAAAGTGCCGGATTGTCAGCGAGCACTTTTTCGGTCAGATTTTTGTTAACAATTTCCCAAAAATCTGTTTCGTTCGGGTAGTTAACTAAAAGATTGTCAATGCTCTTGTAAATCGGCACAAAATCAGGATACTGATAATTTTGAATTCCGTCTTGGTACTGATAATTTACATCAATATTCAGGTTGTTTAACCCTTGATGATTAATTGGGTAATTTGCCAATGTAAAATTCCATTTCTGCGTCAGTTGAGCATCGGACGGAAAGAAAGCAATTCCTATTGGACGCTGTAGCTTGCTGTCGGGAGGGACAAAAATAGAACTGTTACTCGACCCAGGATTTCCCGATATTGGCAGCGGTTCGTCAGTCTTGCCATTATACCGCAAAACAGCGCCGGCACCGTTAGCATTGGTGCGGTTGTCAAAGCCAACTGCAAACAAATTGCCGATCGGCGAAAAGGCCAAACTACCTACATAATTGCTACTGGGCGAAGTATCAGTATAATTGGTAGATAAAACCTTGACCAATTCCCCACTTCTTAAATTGTAGCGCCTGATATCGTTAGCAAAATCGCTGACATAAAGGTCGCCGTCACCGGGTCCGATTGCCATTCCCAAAAGACTTGCAAATCCCTGACTCCGAGGCGAAGGATCGGGCGAAGCAAAGATACTTGACTGCCGGGTTTGCGGGTTGTAACGCAGCACCTGACTGGGGAAACCTGCGCTAAAATCTGCTTTATCATTGCGAGCAACACTCCCCTGCGTTGTCACGTACAAATTGCCGTCAGGAGCAAACAGTAAACCGTTCGGGCCATTCAATCCTCCCGCTTGCTGATTTCCCGAAGCAAATACATCAATAAACTGTCCTGTTTTGCCGTTATATCGGAGAATTTGGTCACTCAAAAAACTGCTGACATAAAAATTATCGTCAGGGCCAAAAGCTAAACCGTAAGGGCGAAACAATCCGCCAGTTTCATCGGCCGCCGTGTTCGGATTATCGGCGACAAACTTGTCAATAAATGCGCCAGTCATTCCGTCATACCGCAATACCGCAGATGCTGTCGGTTCTCCCGAATTTCCGGGCTTGTCGCCGCTACTAACGTAAATGTCCGACTTACCATCGCCATTACCATCGGGTCCAAAAACGATCGTATCTGGATTGGACAAACCGCCACTTCCCGGTGAAACAAATTCGCCTAGAAAATTGCCGGTCTTGCCGTCAAACCGAAGTACATTATTTCCCCGGCTATTGCCAACTAGGAAAGTTCCTTGAGGATTGCTGGGTTGAGTGCGAGTAACTTTGCTGGTGCGGTTGTAGGGCAAGGTTTGGCTTGGCAGAACGTTGAAATCTATCTTAATTGCCGCCAATGCAGGATTTTCGTTGAGGATATTTTGAATCAAGTTTTTATTGACAACTTCCCAAAAATCAGTTTCGTTCGGATATGTGGTTAAAAAGTTATCAATGCTCTTGTAGATTGGCACAAAATCGGGATATTCATTGGGAGCGATTTCCGGCTTGTACTGGTAATCTATATCGAGATTGAGCTTGTTCAATCCTTGGTGATTGATGGCGTAGTCTTTGACTGAAAAATTCCAATCTTCTGTGCTTTTGCCCGATTGACTGCGGAAAACTGTACTGGCGCGATCGTAGGGCAATATCTCCGTTGGCAAAACTTCCAGTTGAATCGTAACATCTGTCAGTACCGGATTTTCATTTAGCACCTTTTCCGTCAAATTTTTGTTTAGAATTTCCCAAAAATCTGTTTCGTTCGGGTAGTTAACTAGGAAATTATCAATACTTTGGTAAATGGGAACAAAATCGGGATATTCGTTCGGGGTAATTCCCGGTTTTAACCCGTAACCAACTTTAAGGTTGAGGGTGTTTAAACCTTGGTGTTCGATGGTGTAATCTTTAAAATTGAAAGCCCAGTTTTCATCAGGAAATAGGGAAGAAGTTTGGGATAGGGAGAGTTCACCAACAGGTAAAGCTATCCCTGTCAGTTCGTCTATCTCACCTTGAGTGGAGGTAGCGGTCTGGGATTTTAGACTACTATCAACTTTAATATTGTCGCTTCCTGACGATTGGAGACCGAAGTCGGTGGATGGCCCAAAAAGGCCGTTAGCGAAGCCCTCGTAGAGGATCGCACTACCAGTCGCAGCAGCCGCCCAATCTGGTTTTTCAGTCAAATCGTAGCTGGTATTAAATAAACCATTGGTATCGCCGACGGCACTTGGGCTGAGCGGATTTAAGCGATCGAACTTACTGTCAAATAAGTCTAGTATTTCCGCTGAAACACCCTCAACATTTCCCGGAATCGGATTTTCTGGAAACCGTCCTGCTGTGTTAAACATAAGCTATTTTTTTTAGATACACCCGCCATCGGGAATAATTTTGAAAAAATTATAGCCTCTTTCCAAAAAATGTCAAGTACCTTAAGAAGTGTTTTATATTTGCTTACCAAAATTAAAGCTGAAATTTGTCCCCTTTCTCAATCCTATCGTTTGCCGTTGCATCGGTATTGTTCAAAGGTCAAACAGTCAACAGTCAATAGAAATTTCTGCCAAAAACAGGCTTTCTTGTTCCCCGCGCACAAGTCCTGATTTGGCATACCCCTAAAAAAGGGAAAAGTGATTTTATCCCTTGCTCTTCCCTATTTAAAATCTAAAACCGGGAAAGGTTTCGCCGCTTCCATCTGCGCCGCTAAAGCAATTAAAGTTGCTTCCGCCGCCGGCCGCCCGATAATTTGAATTCCCACGGGCAAACCGTTGTTATCTAAAATGGCAGGAAGTGCGATCGCAGGCAAACCGCTAGCATTAAACGGCGGACAAGGAGCAACCCAATTAATAATGTGCTGCAAAGTTTCTTCAAAACTCAAATCCGCCCACTCCCCAACCCGGATTGGCGAGTGCATATAAGTGGGCAAAACTAACACATCAAATTTTTCAAAGAATCCCACAATCCGCCGTGAAATCACCTGCATTTGATTCACCGCCCGCAAATATTCCCCAGCCGAAATAGTTCTTTCTAACAGCCAGCGATTCATCGGTTCCAAAGCAGGGCCGGGAATGCCACTTGCCGCCGCCCCCGACTGCCAAATTGCGATAAACGGTTCGATTAAACCCGTAAAATCCGGGCATCCAGGTTCGACATCATGACCCAAATCAGTCAATAATTTTACTGTTTCGAGTACCGCTTGCTGACAGATAGGCGCAGCCTCGCCCACAGGGGAAATAGTCGTAGAAAACGCAATTCGCAGTTTGCCCTGCTGTTGACGCGAAGCCTCTAGAAAAGTCGGATTTGCATCTGGTAGCCAGTACGGATCGCCTGTTGTGTAGCCTGACATTACATCCAAAAGTGCGGCGGCGTCAGCTACTGTGCGCGCCAGGGGGCCGTTGGCAGAAATGCCGCTGAGGTAATCTCCGACAGGTGCCCAGGAAACTCGCCCCCGCGATGGTTTAATGCCCACTAAACCGCAGCAGGAAGCTGGGCCTCGAATCGAACCGCCGCCGTCTGAACCTTGGGCGATCGCACACAAACCCGCTGCTACAGCGGCCGCTGAGCCACCGCTGGAACCTCCGGGCGTATAGTCTAAATTCCAGGGATTGCGCGCGGGCGGGAAACCTTCTGGTTCGGTGTAAGGTAATGAGCCAATTTGAGAGGTGGCTGTTTTGCCCAGAATGTTAAATCCCGCTGCTTTGATCCGCCATACTACTGACTCGTCGTAGGCAGAGATGTTACCCAGCAAAGCCTGAGTGCCGTAGGTACAGGGAACGCCCGTAACTGGTGTCAAGTCTTTAATGGCGATCGGCACTCCGAAAAAAGGTGGCAATTCCTGTGGCTTGTTTAACCCAGCTAGTTTTTCGGTTTGAGATTTAGCTAGGGCGATCGCCCGCTCGGCCGTTACAGTAAAATAACTGCCAAGCTCAGGGTTTAATCGATCGATCCGTTCCAAGTACAGATTGACAATTTCTAAAGGCGACACTTCCAGGGTGCGGATCGACTCCGCCAACTCCAAAGCTGGAGTAAAAGCCAGATCGACAGAATTCATCCGTTTAACTCCTTAATAGTTGGGCAAAGTATAATTTAATACTGTTGAGTTGCGGCAAACTCTTTTCCTGAAGAAATTTATTCAAAAAAGTCAAAAATCCATATTTGATCATATATCGAGAGTGATGGCATCCTCCAATTGGCAGAATAGTTCCTTAGTAGTGCAGCACTACGACCCCCTCTTGGGATAGACTGAGAACAACAGTTAAGCTCTTGTGCAAGAGACGCACAATGGCGATCGGCATTGTTCAACTCCCACAAATCATCTGTTCGAGTCAGCCTTCTCACCAACTTAAGGTAGCGCATATGACACAACAGCATCCGCCCGCTCCTCGCCCGCCCGTACCCGGAGCCCCTCCACCGCCAGGAATGCCCCGCCCTCCTGCTCCCGGAATGCCCCCCAGAGCAGCAGGAATGCCACCCGCACCGCCCCCGGCTCCAGCACCAGCAGCGCCACCCGCACCAGCGCCGCAATCCTTCGCCACACCTAAAGGCCAGAGCTCTAGCAGCGGCGGAGTTCCGAGTTTGAAAGAGCTAGTAATCCGAGCCAAAGAAGAAGGAGTATCCGACCTTCACCTCGGAGTAAACGAAGTTCCCCGCTTCCGCACGCGGGGCGAGATTGCCGACATCGGCTATCCACCGACGGATTTAGATACGTTTTTTGGCTGGTTGCGGGAGTGCATGAGCGATGAAGAAATTGAAATTTTCCAAAAAACCCTAGACTTTGACGGCGCTTTCGACTTCGGCTTCGTCCGCATCCGGATCAGTTGCATGGACTCCTTGGCCGGTCCGGCGATGGTGCTGCGGCTAATTCCTGCCAAAATATTGACAATGGAGGAATTGAAGCTGCCGGAGGTCTTTAAGAAAATATGCGGCTACCACAAAGGGCTGATTTTGGTGACAGGCCCGACAGGTTCGGGTAAGTCTACCACGTTGGCCGCGATGATCGACTACATCAATAAGAATAAAGCCTACAATATCATCACGATCGAAGACCCCGTAGAATTCGTACACGAAAGCAAAAAATCCTTGATTAAGCACCGGGAAGTCGGCAGGCACACCCTCAAGTTTATGAGCGCTCTCAAAGGCGCTCTGCGGCAAGACCCGGATATGCTGCTAGTAGGAGAAATTCGGGACAGAGAGACGGTGGAAATCGCCCTCAAAGCTTCTCAAACCGGTCACTTAGTTGCAGGAACCCTGCACACCAACAGTGCGGTTAAGACCCTGAACCGGATTCTGGATATGTTCGGGGCGGAAGAACAGGATGCCATACGGGTCTCAATTTCCGAATCCCTAGTGGCAATTATTGCTCAACTGCTGTGCAAAACCACAGACGGAAAGCGGGCTGCTTTCCACGACGTTATGATCAATACCGACGTGGTTAAGGAATACATTCTGAAGGGGCAGAATGAGGAAATCAATCAAATCATGATCAAAGATACTTATGAAGGCATGACGACGATGAATAAGTCGCTCTACGGCCTTTATCAAGAAGGTCGGATTACTGAAGAACTTTGTGTAGAGAACTCGCCGTTCCCGAACGAAATGGCTCAGATGCTTCGCGGTCGAGTCTAAAGGTGGAGTGTTAACAGTTAGCAGTTAAAAGTTAACTGTTAACTGTTAACTTTAATTGGTGTACTGAATTGAAAGTCGATCGCCCGATTTTGCCAGAAATTTTCAAAGGCATTGCGCTGTTTACACCAGGGGGAGACTTAATCTATTGCATAGACCCCCACAAGCAAACTCGCTGGCATTTGCAGTTGTGCGTAGCTCTACAGGAGATCCTCGGTTTGTCGGAACCGCCGCATTTTCTGATACCTTGCTACACGGCAACCGTTGACTCCTGGCTCGATCCAGGCGATCGGCAGGTGCGGGTTGCTGCCGAGGCTTACCCCCCCGTGCTGCGACATCAAACGCTGCTGAACGCCATTTTTGGGACTGGCGACTTAGTGTGGCAGCCCCGGAGCGAAGAAATGTGCGAACCGATGGCAATCGCTACTTATCACGAACAATTCCCCGAACTTTGGGAAAATCACGACTTAGTTGTACAGTATGCCAGCCCCGAAGCTCGATCGGACTGGAGCAGTTCCATAGTACCTCCCTTGGGCTTTCCGCCATCGCAGCAGACTCGGCTTCCCAAACCAACAGCACTTACCCCACCGCCACAAACTCAAGGATACGTTTTGCGTCTGTTTGTTTCCGGCAGCAACCCCAGCACCGAACGCACCCTAGAAACTTTACACCAGTTCTTAGAGAAATGCCTCGATCGTCCCTACACTTTAAAAGTAATTGATGTTTTGAAACATCCAGACCAAGCTGAGGCAGATCAGATTTCAGCAACTCCTACTTTGATTAAAATCTGGCCGAAACCCGTGCGACGAATTGTCGGCGAATTGAATGATAATGAAAAAATAGTGCGGCTGCTGAGCTATTCGGAATTTTAGATTGGGGCGGGGAGTTTTGCGATTATTTAATACTGGCGATCGCGGGTTAACTCACCATTGAATTAACCACATAAGACTTATGCACGATTGTTTAGAAACCGGGTTTTTTTTACGAAAAGACCTGTTGTAGGCCGCAGATTCGGTAAAAAACCCGGTTTCTGCGTGCTAGGTTAACTTACTTTGCTTGAAAATTGTGGTAAGGTGCGCCGAAGAGCACCCTACTTTACCACAATCAATCGGGCAATCACGAGAATTGAAAACCCTGCCTGAAGTCAAAAAAGTCGATCGACTCAATCAGGAAGACAAACATCAGGAGGACACAAACTGGGGAAATCCAAAGTTGTGACTTCCAGCGTATCCAACTCAACTCTCCGAATTACATGATTGTTCGTATCAGCAACAAACAAATGAGGCCCGATCGCACTCAACCCTGAAGGTTCAAAAAATCGAGCCTTGAGACCTTTAGCATCAACCAAACCTGCTTTACCATCTCCAATCATTGTTCTGCACGTACCCCCCCGGTGGTCGATCCGCTTAATTTTGTGATTGTAAGTATCAGCAACCCAGAGGTAATTTTGAGCGTATTCAACACCCATACAGTGCTGCAACCTTACCTCCTCAGCGCGACCATCTTTATCCCCAAAACCAAACAATTCACCACTACCGCAAACAGTGCGAACCTTCGGGTCTTCATCAATACCCACAGCCCGAATCGAACTAATTTCGCTGTCAGCAACAAACAACTCCGATCGATCGGTAGACAGGCCACTGGGCTGAGAAAAAGCAGATTCTGCAAGATTCCCGTCCACACAGGATTCTCGGCCAATACCCGCATAAGTGCCGATCGTGCCAGTGTCTAACTGCATTTCCCAAATTTGGTGGGAACCAGCCATTGCAATAAAAAGTCTATTTCCAACTCTTTCTAAATCCCAAGGCGAATTCAATTGCGTTTCTAAACCCTTGCCGCTGCGGGGTGAAATTTCGTGACTTTGTTCGCCCGTACCAGCAACAGTTTCCACCCGTTGAGTCGTAAAATCAATCTTTCTGAGAGCATGATTTTCCGTATCAGCAACATATAGAATTTGACTTTCTGCATCAAAAGCCATACCTTGAGGTGCATAAAACTCAGCCTCTTCAAAGTCCCCATCAGTTAAACCCGGTTTGCCGCTACCGATGACGTGCAGCACCTCACCTTCGAGGGTGCTGACAACAATCCTATTGTGTCCTGAATCGGCAATAAATAAGCAAGAACCGACTAAGTTTTGTATAACTGAATTAGCAGGCCCGGGCAATACAGTTTCATCTACAGATTCATTTTCCTGACTCATTTCGCCCAAAAGCGCGACCTGTTGGTGAAGATGTTTTGCCTCCGTTGCAGCGATCGCAAATGCCAGCACTTTACCGGGAAAAGCCAGCGGTGTTGATACAGGTTTGCGCTGTTTTTCTAAGCTAAAACTGAGTTGTTTAAACTTGAGTGCATTTTTATCTTTGTATTCAGCAATTAACTTGCCAACTAACTCGTCAAGTGCTTCTCTATTGCCTTCACCTGAAACAAAGCCAACGACATAACTTTCAGGATCGAGCACCATTAAAGTCGGCCAAGCGCGAACCGCGTAGCTTTGCCAAACTTTCATGCCGCTATCAACGATTACCGGATGTTCGATATCGTAGCGGAGGATAGCTTGGCGGATGTTTTCTACTTCTTTTTCGTTTTCAAATTTAGCCGAGTGAACGCCGATAACGGTGAGGGAATCTTTATATTTTTGTTCGAGGTATTTTAAGTCGGGCAGGACGTGCAAGCAGTTGATGCAGCAGTATGTCCAGAAGTCGAGAAGGACGACGCGCCCTTTTAGAGATTCAATGGATAAAGGTTTTTCGGTGTTCAGCCAGGGGTAGTTTCCGGGGAATTCTGGTGCTCTGACGCGGGGCATGGCATCTCCTGGGTAGCGGGTGAATGATTTTTTTTACTTCTTTAATTTAGCGGGAAGTTTGGCAGGATGGGGAAAAGGGGAGGTTAAACGAGGGCTTGTGGTACAGTTCGGAGTGTCTGTACTACAACAGGGGGGCGAGAGGTGCGATCGAGCATCACCGCCCTTATTGCGTATAAATACTCAAAAAATCTCTCTTTATCTAAAATCTAAAACAATTATCAAAGGTACTTGACATTTCAGGATGACAAGCTTAAGCTATATCTAGGAACTTTAGCTAAGGTTATGAGAAATCACCCAATGTCCAAAACTATCTATGATGTCATCCAGCGTTTTGAGGTAGAAAAAGGCGTACCCCGCCTGATTTCAACCAATATTCAAGTGATTGAAGGTGGCGAAGATTTGATGTCTTTAGCTGCAAATTTACTCAAGCAACTGGGCTTCTATGACAAGTTTGACGAAAAGCGCACATCTCAATATATAGGGTACAGACTTAAAAACCCGAGGAAAGGAGATAAGCGCTATCAACTTGTTTTAGCTCAGCGGAAAGAGGGTTTATGTATTTCCATTCCCCAAGACAGATTAGAACCATATCTCCTCAACATGAAGTCTCATGTAGTCATCCAAGAACAAGTGGTTAGAGGTGAAAATCTCAAAGCAAGTTATTGGATATTACCTAGTAAAAGAGAGCAGTTTTTGAATTCCATAAAAGGAGAATATTGGCATCTTTTTGAGGAATTTGAAATAGGGGTCAAGAGGGAAATCAAAGGAGATGTTTACCTAAATTCTTATAAAGATTACGAAAACTCATATACAAATTGGGTAGAAGTTTTTCCCAGCGAGATACTGGATGAATTTCAAGCAGATACTTTGAGCAATGACCCCCAATCTTATCTAATAATTAATCCCGATAAACTGTTTCCCTACGCATGGCAAGTATCTATCAATTCAAGTGAAGTTCTAGAAGAGTTCCTTGGTCACTTTGCAAAAATTCTCATGGAGGCACAATAATGTCTGTAATAGCCAAACCAATTGTCAACTCTTACGAAGCAAGAATGCTCGAATTTCTTCATACCTGTGTAGACAACAACTATAAAATTCATACACAGGTGAGCTTATCCCAAATGTGCGAACAAGTTAGCAACCTTGACTGGGAACTAAGAAAGTTTTTATTTAGCCCCAGTTCTGTGGATGCTCTAATCACAGACTTAAACTACAATCCTTGTCTAGTAGTAGAGTTTCAGTCTCACTACCACGATAGCCCAGAAGCGACAGAGCGCGATCGCAAAAAAGCTACTTTACTTGAGTTTGCCAAAGTTCCCTTAATTTACTCGCGGGTAAAAGACTATGGTTTGTTATATCTCTTTTCTCAAGATGAGGAAGTAGTTTTCAATTTATTCACAGGACAAAACAGGGAAAATGCCCAAGCGCTAATCACGCAATATTGCAGGTAATCAGTCGCGCCTCAAGTCCCGGCTATAGCTTGGTAAGTAGGAATAGTTAAGTTATTTATGTCCGAAAATACCAAGCTAATTAATATATGGCTTGCGCGCGGGACACCAACAATATAGTCTTCTTGCTTCTCTCAATTTTTATCCTTGGTTTTCCCTGCTGTTATTTTCCAAAATAACCAATACACCGTTAATTTTATTCTGGTCGATCGCACTTGCGATCGAGTTAACCCACAGATTGATATTCTGCGGTTCTCCTTGCAATGGCATTAGAACCAGATTGGGGTAATATTGCTCTCTATCTCGATCGCCTTCTGGTGACAAAGCCGCATTTAACCATTGACTAAAATTATCATTGTCGATTTTAATTAAATCACCCAAAGGTACACCCTCTACGAGTTCTTGAGCGCCACCTAGCAATTGTTTAGCCCGATAGTTAGCGGTAATAACCTTACCTTTTTCATCTGTGGAGATGACACCATTAGGGAGCGAGCGCACTATATCTTTATGTCTGTTTTCTTGTTGTTTGACCTCGGAAAATAGGATAGCGTTTTGCAGGGCGACTCCTGCTTGGATGTTAAATGCTTTCATAAATTCCAGGTCGTTGCGATTGAAACTCGCTTTCCACTGATCGGGGGCGTGAGGCCAATCTTCCGGGTTGTAGGAGGGGAATTCTCCTGGTCGTTTTTTATTAACTAATTGGGTGACTCCAATCAATTTTCGGTCTGAATTAAATACTGGCATACACAGCATACTGCAAGTACGGTAGCCAGTTTGTGGGTCTATTTTTTGGGCATTTTCTGCGCGGGGGTCGTCGTACACGTCAAAGGGAATCAGCAGGGGTTCCCCCGATTGGGCGACGATGCCTGCGAAACCTGCGGTTCTAGGTATGCGAATTTCTTGAAGTTGGCCGCTGATCGGGATTTTCGTCCACAGTTCGTCTTTATCTTCATCGATTAGCCACAAGATACTGCGATCGGCGTTCATGAGTTCTTCGCCCTGATCCATCACCCGCTTCAAGGTATCATCTAAGTCTAGACTGCTCTGACAAAGGGCGTTGATGGCGTTCATCAGCGCTGTCGCGGCCCGTTGTCTTTGACTTGCGGCGTAGAAAGATTTGGACGACTCTACAACTAAGCGAATGGACGAGGCAAATTCTCTAAAAACTTGTTCGTCTGCTTGAGTAAACCCTACATTGTCAATCTGTTCGCCTAAAGTATCATAATCTTTGTGGTTCGGCTTGAGTTTATTAATCAGTTGGACTACTGCCATTAACTCGCCTGTTCCTTCATCGAGCAGAGGCATCGCCAGCATGGTATAACAGCGATATCCTGTTCTTTCGTCAAATTTTTTGACCTTGACAGAACGTGGGTCATCATAGAAATCATAGGGAATATTTACCACTTTTTTCTCCGTGGCTACTTCTCCCGCAATGCCCAGATTAGCGGGAAATCTGATCTCTAAATTTTTGCCGTTTTCGTCTTTAGCTACAATAGCCCACAGTTCATTTGGCTCTTGATCGAATATAAAAATTGTCGTTCTATCTGCCTTCAACCATTCCCCTGTTTTTAGAGTAATGTCTTGGATCATTTCATAAATGACTGGCTCAAATCCTACACCGTCAATTATACAATCTATCAATGATAGAATTTGATTGAGAGTTTGACGCTCTCGATGTCCCTTGCAACAAACATCTCGAATCATATCTGCAAAATCATCAGGGTTCAGAGGTTTTAAAATATCGCTCAAACTCATACAATAACTCCTATGATAATTTTCATCAGGCACTGTCTAGAGATAACTATCAGCAGAAAGAGTTGAAAGAGGTATATCTGCGGTGAAAGCTACCTCCCCCATTCCCAACCAAATCTAACAGCAACCGCCGCCATTATAATGCCAAGTCGAATCCGTAATTAACACCTTATCTGGCATTAATCCGCCCAACTTCCCAGCAGTTTTATCACACACCGCCGCCGGAACTCCCCGCTGCAAAACGTGGCCAGCCCCGTCATCAAATAGCTCTTCAATTCCCGCATAAATCGCCGTCTTGCCAGTGAAAATGCAAGCTCCGTCATCCGGTACATCCACTTTGAAAGACACCGAATCAAGGCTTTCTAACAGCAAATCCGCATCCAATTGATAATTATGTTTATCCAGCAATCGGTAAGGCCTTCTCGCCCGCACTTCCACTTGCCCAAAACCTACGTCTACAAGCTGTTGAACGTATTCTGCGTATGTCATAGCACCGGACAAACACAAGGCGCGCAAGCGTTGGTCTTCCTTCAAATGCTGCGGAATGGGTCGAGTTGCGATCGGATCGCTCATCAACAATCTGCCACCCGGCTTTAACACCCGATAAGTCTCTTTTAATGCTTTAGCTAAATCCGCTGGTTCAAAGATATTAAACAAGCAGTTTTGGGCGACAACCTCTACAGAAGCATCCGGCACGGGCAATGCAAAAGCATCGCCTTCACAAATTTCTACAAAACTCGGATCGAACCAATCATTTTCGTGGGCCGCTAGTTGCAAGTTTCGTGCAGCCGCATCTCGCATGGCTGGAACCGGATCGACGGCAATAACCGCTCCTTTGTGTCTAGAAAAATATGCAAATTGTAGTGCTTCTAAGCCACCGCCGACGCCTACATAAAGCACGAAGGGATTGCCGACGAGTTCGGCGGCGTGAACGGTTGTGCCGCAGCCGTAATTCATTTCTTGCATTTGTTGGGGAATTTTTAATCCTGGCAATTGCAAGGGGCTGCTTTGGACGCAGCAAAGTCCGATTTGGGGTGTTTCGGCAACATCGCTGTAGAATTTGGCTGCTGTTTCGAGGTAGGTCATTTTTTAGTGTCCTAATTTGGGATTTTTGACCGCAGATGGAGTACGGGCGGGACGCCCATGCCACAAAGAAGCCCAGAAAGTTTTTGTTAAGTGGCAAATTCGACTTTTTGTTCGGATTTGGGCGGATTTTCGGGTTCGGAAACAGTTGTTTTGGGAGCTACTAATTCAGTGGTTGGCTGGCTAGGAGTTTCAGCGGCAACTGGTGGCGTTGGCGGTACAAGATTGGGAGACTCTTCTGGTATCGCGGGAGCGATTACTTTTGGTACTGGAGCTTTTTCTGTTATTTCTGGCAGGGTTGGTGGATATGAAGGAGTACCAGGTTGGGTTTCTTGATGCAAGAAGTTGCGGAACCGATTGTAGTATCCTTTATATTCCTGTTTTTTTGTTTGGGGAGTTGCTGTTGGGGTCGGTTCTATTATTTTAACGGGTGCAACAACTTTCGGGGTTTCTAACGGTGGAGTTGCTGTCGGTGTCGGTTCTATTACTTGAACTGGTTCTACAATTTTCGGCGCTTCGAGTTGGGGGGTTGCTGTCGGTGTCGGTTCTATTACTTGAACTGGTTCTACAATTTTCGGCGCTTCGAGTTGGGGGGTTGCTGTCGGTGTCGGTTCTATTACTTGAATGGGAGCAACTTCGGGAGCGACTGTTGGCTCTAAGCTCGGTTGGGTAACAGGGGTCTCTGGAACAGCTGGTGAGGGTTGGACAACTGGTGTTTTTTCTAATGCAGGTGTCGGTGTCGGTTCGGGGGTTGGGGTTGGTGTCGGTTCGGGGGCTTGGTAGCTACGATCGACTATACCGCGACTTTCTGCTGCTGTTAGTTCGCCCCGCACTAATTTAGAAAGAGGCTCTTGGCCGAGCGGTTGGAAATTTATCAGTCTGACTGTATTATTAAAGGCGTTTTTGACGATATTTCCCCGTTCGTCAATTAATTCTAGCTGTACCCAGTTTTTCCCTGGTTTGAATCCTTTAAGATATAGAGGTTGCCACTGGTCGATCGCAAAGCTTTGGCCGTTGACTGTGGCTCTAATTTTCCAATCGAGTATTTCATCTTGGGAATTTTCTTGCGCCACTTGGTGCGGGGGGGCATTTGTCAAGTAAAAGTCCAGCAGGATGGGCTCTGCCCCGTAGCTGCCTTGGGGGCTGTTGTACGTTAATAGGGGCAATGTTCGATCGGGATTATTGTCGTCTGTTTTGGTAAAAACGTGAAAGGTGGTTTGAGCTGCGGCACCTTCGTTTTTAAAGCTTTCTTCCCAAGGACGAGCGGCGAACACCTGCAGAGTATGGGTTCCGGGATCTAAGTCCGAGAGCGTTAAAGGTTGGTTGATGTCGTAAACTGCTGCATAAGGTTGGTTGTCTAATAAAACTTGCAGATGGGGGCCCAAACCCAAGTTTGCATCTTTGAAAATGGGCAAGTCCTTAACTTGGAACTCAACAGACACATTTATATCCTGAAGCACTTCGTCAGGTTTTGGATTCAAAATACTAATTTGAGGCTGGTAGATTTCTAGAGCCTGACGCAGTTGTTGAAGGGCTTCTGGGGGAGAAACCTCTGAGATTCTGTTTACTGGGGCTGTAGCTGAGCCGCTCTTGTTCCCTGGTTTGGGCAATTCGGGATTGCCCGCGCCACAACTTGCTAAACCCAACATTAATATTGCTGCTGCCAACAATGCCAGCAGCCTGCCCGCAACCGTTCTGTGCCAATTGATCCCAATCACGCAACCATACTCCTAGAAGCCTTCTCATAGGGAACTATAGCCCAAAAATGAATTTAGTATTGGGGAATTGCCGGCGAGGAATTCCCAAGTCGCGTAGGAACCCGGATTGAGGCAGCAGCGGGCAACCCATCCTCTCCCACTCTTAATTGCCGCAGCCTTTTTCCCAAACATATATCTACAAATGAGTATTCCTAAATTACCTTATCTTTGAGTTTTGTAAAGTTAATGGCAGTACCCCTTGACTTTTTTGAGGGACTGTGGGATTTAAAGGCGTTATTACATCAAGAATTGAGCCTTTTTTAAGTATTGTTAACAAGCGATTAATACTTCTCTAGCAAGCTTATAATTCATAAAACTCCCTCAAAAGGAGCAGCCGTATCAAGTCTGAATCAAGGACGCGATCGGCGGCTCATCTGGAGAGAAGAGTTGGCAGTACCCAGGCACATTGTTAGCGACACTGGGAAACTGGCTTCTTCACAGAAGCAAAATGCTTGGGGAGACGATGCACCTGCGTCTAGCTCTGCAAAGAGTAAAGTGCCGTGTAGTGTCGGCTTTTTCGAGAATCCCCCGCCTAATCAAGCGTGGGGAGTGTCCGGTACAGTGTTCAGTTCTCGTTCCTTGTCTTACCGAGAGGAGAGTCTTCATGACCATTAGTCCTCCAGAGCGAGAGGTAAAAGCTAGGGTAGTAGTCGATAAAAATCCGGTTCCAACTTCTTTCGAGAAGTGGTCAAAACCCGGTCATTTTGATCGCACTCTAGCTAAGGGGCCAAAAACCACCACTTGGATTTGGAACCTCCACGCTAACGCTCACGACTTTGACAGTCATACAAGTGACTTAGAAGACGTTTCGCGCAAAATCTTTAGCGCTCACTTCGGCCACTTGGCAGTAATCTTCGTATGGTTGAGCGGCGCATATTTCCACGGCGCTAAATTTTCCAATTACGAAGCTTGGCTGACAAATCCTACAGCCATCAAGCCCAGCGCTCAAGTGGTCTGGCCGATTTTTGGTCAAGAAATTTTAAATGCAGATGTAGGCGGCGGCTTTCATGGGATTCAGATCACCTCTGGTCTATTCCAACTGTGGCGCGCCAACGGCATCACTAACTCATACCAGCTATATTGCACTGCGATCGGCGCCCTGGTAATGGCAGCTTTGATGCTGTTTGCCGGTTGGTTCCACTATCACGTCCGCGCTCCGAAACTGGAATGGTTCCAGAACGTGGAATCGATGATGAACCACCACTTGGCAGTTTTGTTAGGCTGCGGGTGCTTGGGCTTCGCAGGACAACAAATTCACGTTGCTCTGCCGATCAATGCTTGCATGGACGCGATCGATGCAGGTTCACCGCTGACAGTCGGCGGCAAGCTGATCAAAACAGTTGCCGACATCCCCCTGCCGCACGAGTGGATTTTGACACCGGGCTTGATGGCTGACATCTACCCGAGTTTCGCTAAAGGTTTAACCCCCTTCTTCACCCTCAACTGGGGCGCATATACAGACTTCCTGACCTTCAAAGGCGGTCTGAACCCCACCACAGGCGGTTTGTGGCTGACTGATACAGCACACCACCACTTAGCTTTGGCAGTGCTGTTCATCGTCGCTGGTCATATGTACCGGACGAACTGGGGCATCGGCCACAGCATGAAAGAAATCCTAGAGAACCACAAAGGCCCCTTCACTGGTGAAGGTCACAAAGGTCTCTACGAAATCCTGACTAATTCTTGGCACGCGCAACTGTCGATTAACTTGGCACTGATGGGCTCTTTGAGCATCATCGTCGCCCAACATATGTACGCGATGCCTCCGTATCCGTACATCGCGACCGACTACCCGACTCAGCTATCCCTGTTCACCCACCACATGTGGATTGGCGGATTCCTGATTGTTGGAGCAGCAGCTCACGGAGCAATCTTCATGGTTCGGGATTACGATCCCGCTGGAAATGTCAACAACTTGTTGGATCGCGTGATCCGTCATAGAGATGCGATCATTTCCCACCTGAACTGGGTTTGTATATTCTTGGGCTTCCACAGCTTCGGTTTGTACGTTCACAACGACACGATGCGCGCTTTCGGTCGTCCTCAAGATTTGTTCTCGGATACCGGGATTCAGTTGCGTCCGATATTTGCCCAGTGGGTGCAAAACATCCACGCTTTGGCTCCGGGCACAACAGCGCCTAATGCTACGGAAATCGTTAGCCACGCTTTTGGCGGCGGTGCAGTAGTAGTAGCCGGCAAAGTAGCGATGATGCCGATCGAGTTGGGTACGGCGGATTTCATGATCCACCACATCCACGCTTTCACCATTCACGTTACAGTCCTGATTCTTTTGAAAGGCGTGTTGTTTGCACGCAGTTCTCGCTTGGTTCCTGACAAAGGCAACTTGGGCTTCCGGTTCCCTTGCGACGGCCCTGGCCGTGGCGGCACCTGCCAAGTTTCTGGTTGGGATCACGTGTTCCTAGGCTTGTTCTGGATGTACAACTGCATCTCGATCGTGATTTTCCACTTTAGCTGGAAAATGCAGTCGGACGTGTGGGGAACAGTATCGCCAGACGGCACAATTTCTCACATTACCGGCGGCAACTTCGCACAAAGTGCGATCACGATTAACGGCTGGCTGCGGGACTTCCTTTGGGCGCAAGCTTCTCAGGTGATTCAGTCCTACGGTTCGGCACTGTCGGCCTACGGTCTGATGTTCCTAGCTGGACACTTCGTATTCGCCTTCAGCTTGATGTTCCTGTTCAGCGGCCGCGGCTACTGGCAAGAACTGATTGAGTCGATTGTTTGGGCTCACAACAAGCTCAAGGTAGCTCCGTCGATTCAGCCTCGCGCTCTGAGCATTATTCAGGGTCGGGCTGTGGGTGTAGCTCACTACCTCCTAGGAGGAATTGTCACTACGTGGGCATTTTTCCTAGCGCGAATCATTTCGGTAGGGTAAACTACCCCTAGGTTTTGGATTCTCGATTTGGGAGGAATCTCAAATCGAGAATCCAAACTCCGAACCGAATCCCTTCAATTTTGTTCAGGATTCAGGATTAATCAAGGCTTATGGCAACGAAATTTCCAAAATTTAGCCAAGACCTTGCCCAAGACCCGACCACACGGCGGATCTGGTACGGGATTGCCACAGCACACGACTTTGAAAGCCACGATGGCATGACCGAAGAAAATCTTTACCAAAAGATTTTTGCTTCTCACTTCGGCCACGTAGCAATCATTTTCTTGTGGACATCGGGCAGCCTGTTCCACGTAGCATGGCAAGGTAACTTTGAACAGTGGATTAAAGACCCTCTAAACGTCCGCCCGATCGCTCACGCGATTTGGGACCCGCAATTTGGCGCTCCTGCTGTAGAAGCTTTCACTCAAGGGGGCGCTTCTAACCCGGTGGATATCTCTTACTCTGGTGTCTACCATTGGTGGTTCACCCAAGGGATTCGGACAAACGCCGACCTGTATCAAGGAGCTATCTTCTTGCTACTGCTGGCCGCTGTCTTCCTGTTCGCAGGTTGGTTGCACCTCCAACCCAAGTACCGCCCCAGCTTGTCTTGGTTCAAAAATGCTGAATCTCGCCTCAACCACCACTTGGCTGGTTTGTTCGGTGTCAGCTCTTTGGCTTGGACTGGTCACATGGTTCACGTTGCTATCCCCGAATCTCGCGGACAGCACGTAGGTTGGGACAACTTCTTGTCAACCCCGCCTCACCCGGCTGGTTTGGCTCCGTTCTTCAGTGGTAACTGGGGCGTATACGCCGAGAACCCAGATACAGCGAACCATGTCTTCGGTACTTCCGAAGGCGCTGGAACCGCTATTCTGACTTTCTTGGGTGGCTTCCACCCTCAAACAGAATCCCTGTGGCTGACAGACATCGCTCACCACCACTTGGCGATCGCAGTTCTGTTTATCGTTGCCGGTCATATGTACCGGACTAACTTCGGTATCGGTCACAGCATCAAAGAGATGTTGGATTCTAAGGCTGGTTTGGTCGGCGGCAAGAGTGAAGGGCAGTTCAACTTGCCTCACCAAGGCTTGTATGAAACCTACAACAACTCGCTGCACTTCCAACTGGCATTTCACCTCGCTGCTTTGGGCGTAATTACCTCCTTGGTAGCACAGCATATGTACGCGATGCCTCCCTACGCTTTCATAGGTAAGGACTTCACGACTCAGGCTGCGCTTTACACCCACCACCAGTACATTGCTGGATTCATCATGGTCGGCGCTTTCGCCCACGGAGCTATCTTCTTGGTGCGGGACTACGATCCTGAAGCAAACAAAGGCAACGTGCTCGATCGCGTGTTGCAGCACAAAGAAGCGATTATCTCTCACTTGAGCTGGGTGTCGCTGTTCTTGGGCTTCCACACTCTCGGCTTGTACGTTCACAATGACGTTGTAGTAGCTTTTGGTACTCCTGAAAAGCAAATCTTGATTGAACCAGTGTTCGCACAGTTCATCCAAGCTGCTCACGGAAAAGCTCTCTACGGCATGGACGTGCTGTTGTCTAACCCTGACAGCATTGCTTCTACCGCTTGGCCGAACTACGGCAACGTATGGCTCCCAGGCTGGTTGGATGCGATCAACAGCGGTACTAATTCTCTGTTCTTGGCGATCGGACCTGGCGATTTCTTGGTTCACCACGCGATCGCACTAGGCTTGCACACCACCACCTTGATCTTGGTCAAGGGCGCTCTGGATGCACGCGGTTCTAAGCTGATGCCGGACAAAAAAGACTTCGGTTATGCTTTCCCTTGCGACGGCCCCGGCCGTGGCGGTACTTGCGATGTCTCTGCTTGGGACGCGATGTACCTGTCTGTATTCTGGATGTTGAACACCCTAGCTTGGGTAACGTTCTACTGGCACTGGAAGCACCTGGGCATCTGGCAAGGTAACGTGGCTCAGTTCAATGAGTCTTCTACCTACCTGATGGGCTGGTTCCGCGATTACCTCTGGCTGTATTCTTCTCAGTTGATCAACGGTTACAACCCGTATGGTACTAACAACTTGTCAGTCTGGGCTTGGATGTTCTTATTCGGACACCTCGTTTGGGCAACTGGTTTCATGTTCCTGATCTCTTGGAGAGGTTACTGGCAAGAGTTGATCGAGACTTTGGTTTGGGCTCACGAGCGCACTCCTTTGGCTAACTTGGTTCGCTGGAAAGACAAGCCTGTTGCTTTGTCGATCGTCCAAGGTCGTTTGGTTGGCTTAGTTCACTTTACTGTGGGCAACGTCCTCACTTACGCGGCCTTTGTAATTGCCTCGACGGCCGGGAAATTCGGGTAACTCTGAACTCTGGTTTCTAGGTAATTAAATGAAATCCCCTGCCTTATGGCGGGGGATTTTTTTAGGTCTTTTGTTTAACTGAAGCTGTTAATCAGGAATCTGAGGGCGAGCGCGCTGTCCATTAAACCTCCTTTTAGGTAATAATAGAGAAAAGCCTGAGTCTTCAACATGGTTCAACTGTCTTCTGACTGGAATAATGAGGCTTATGTGTCTCTGCATCTGGTTCAGACAATGCTGGAGATGGCGGGTTTGCCTCGCAAGAGTAGTTATTCTCACTGGATTCCAGAGTTTAAGGTTAAAGTACCTAAACTGACTGCCAATAGTCAGATAGTTTGGACTCAAAAAGAAGTTGATTTCTTAGTAGAAGACTTGAGTAGATATATTAACTTTCTGGTTGAAATTAAGACGGCTAAAATTAGACTTGATGCGGCAGCTCGCATTCAGTTAGAAACGTATCTGAAATACTCTCATACAAGATTTGGGATACTGATTGATCCGTTTTCAGTGGAGATTTACGAATATACACAAGGGTACGCGACTCTAAAATGTAAGCACAATATAGAAAACCCCGAACAAGTTCAACCAGTAGCAAATTTCGTTAGGAATTTTTTGGAGACAGTTAAAATGCGTACAATTGCAATTCATACATCCAAGGGTGGGGTTGGTAAAACTACTTTAGTTGTCAATATTGCCTATGAGGTGGCAAAAATAGGTAACAGAGTTTGAGTTATTGACTTAGACGATCAAGCCCATGCCAGCCTATCCTTGGGAGTCAACAAAGCTGACGAATTTGACAAAGCCTCTACCTTAGAAGAATTTGATAAGGTTTTGGATTTTTTTCAGGATAGAAAAGAAGTTATAGAGTTTTTGAAAGACTATGACACCAAAAGTTTTAACTACAAAGAATATATACAAATTTCCCCAGTTCTTGAAGTTTTGAGAAGTGCGCTCGCCCCGAACCTCATTTCACCAAAAGTGCGAGAGCCCTTCTCCCCTCAGATATCCCCATTCACCTGCATCTGATGTAACTTATCTGCCAATTATTGCAAGCGCTTTTCGTCCAACTCGTCAATCGCCAGCATCCCGACATAGAAAATTTCCTTCAGCATTAGTCGGGTGGCTAGCGCCTTTTTCTGCACAATATCCTGGATAATGGGGCTGACTCCAATCGCGGTACTTGCTCAGGTCACAAAACTAATCGGAGATTAACAACTTCGATTAAATCTTAGCACTTTTAACCTAAGCTTTTAGCTGGGATGCAACTTGTTTAACCGCGTTTTGACAAGACGCAACACAATGTGAAGTCAATCAATGAGCAAATGCTGACTTATCTAAGAAATATTACAAAATCTACCGTAAGATAATTTGATGCTAAACTTATCAAGTGATGTGACGATTGCTCGCTCTTTACCCTCGCCTCTTTACGATCGCACAGAGCGAAAGACTAAGTTTAGTTCGGCTTATACTTCGGCTTCCGGCTTCTTAACCCTATGTATCTGTAAATGACTGAGTGCTGAAGATTCAATTAACCGTATTACCATCACAATTGGAGATTTTTCAATGAAACTCAGTAAATCTTTGGCCATGTTGTTGACATTAATTTGTATCACAGTCATAGTTGTGACTACTTTCAGATTAAGCCCTAGTTTCGCTCGTTCTACGTCGGTGATTTCAGCACAAGAATCAGCAGAAAAAGTAACTACAGATCTGATTGCACAAATTCCCGGAGGAAATTCTCTCTACAATAGGCTAGGAGGCTACAACGCGATCGCAAAGGTCATTGATGATTCAGCAACTTTCATATTCGCTGATCCAGTAATTGGTAAATACTTTATTGGCTTGGGCACAAACTCACAACAGAGGCTGCGTCAGTTGTTAGTGGATCAATTCTGCCAAGCAGCAGGGGGGCCTTGTGTTTATACAGGGCGGACTATGAAGCTTTCCCATAGTGGAATGGATGGAGGCCTGACGGACATTGAATTTAATGCTTTTGCTAATGATATATCCCAAGCTCTCGATAAAAATAGCGTCAATCAACCAGAAAAAGTCCAAGTCCTGGCATTTGTTAATAGTCTCAGAAGCAAGATTGTCGAAAAGTAAGATGAAACGCTCCCCTCTCCTCCTGCTTTCGGTGGCATTTCTGCTACTGTCAGGAATGGTAACGGCCGAGGCAGCCCGTGCAAAACCGTCAGAGCCAACCACCGAGATGAAAGTTCCAGTATCCCCAATGCCAAGGCAGTCTTCTGAGCGCTTTTCCATGCCTGCTATTTTTGCTCCACCCCCTGCTCAATCGAACGATCAACCTTTTTGTTTTTATCAGCGCTCCGATAGCACGATAGTTGATTTGAGCAGACTTTGTGGGGCTAAGAGCACCGAAACGGGTACAAATACTAGATGGGAGAACGCTCCTGTTGAGGAGAAGAAGACCCCAATTTATTGGTAGAAAAATGAGAATTTGTTTCAGTAGACGAATTCCATAGGAGCGCCCTTGCCTTACTTCACCCGAAGTGTGTGAAGCGTAGCTATCCCGTAGGGAATCGCCCTCATCGCCTCAAATTTCACCATTCACCTGCATCTGATGCACCTTGTCAGCCAATTCTTGCAAGCGCTTTTCATCTAAATCATCGATCGCCAGCATCCCTACATAGATAATTTCCTTCAGCGTTAGTCGGGTTGCTAGCGCCTTTTTCTGCACAAGATCCTTGATAATCGGGCTGACTCCAATGGCGGTACTGGCTCTAGTCACAAAGGTAACGGGAGATTAACAACTTTGACTAAATCGTAGCACCTTTAAGCTGAGCTTTTAGCTGCGATGCAAAATGCTTAAGCGCGTCTTGACAAGACGTGACAAAAAGTTTATAGTAGAAACTTGGAAAGGCCGAGCGCCTACTCCTCAATAATCTCCACCAAGTCCTCAATCATCACATCAAATGCCCGCGCTAACTTGTACAGGGCGGTAAAGTCAACCATTGATATTTCTGAACGACGAGCATAGCTGGTTATGGTGCTGTAGATCACGCCCGATCGCTCAGCCACCTCCTTGAATGTCCAGCCCCTCTCGGCCGCTAACTCTCGCACTTTTACTCTGACTAAACCCATGCTTGACAAATAATGCAGTTGCGTTTTAAGATAATTGCATCTGAAAAAGCGATCGCCCCGGTCTAGAAAACTAAAGGTCGATCGGCTATTCCTCCAAAACCTCAACCAACTCCTCAATCATCACATCAAAAGTCCGAGCTAACTTCCGCAGCAAAGTAAAGTCAACAGTTGTCAGCCCTGGACAGCGGGCATAATGCTTGACAGTGTTGTACACCACGCCAGAACGTTCTGAAACTTCCTTGAATGTCCACCCTTTCTCGGCCGCTAGTTCTCTGACTTTAATTCTTACTAAACCCATGCTTGACAATTCATGCAATTGCGTAGTGTTTTTGTAAAGATAGATTATTTTGACCAAGAATACTTAGCGGCGATCGGCTACTCCTCTAAAATCTCCACCAAATCCTCAATCATAATATCGAAAATGCGAGCCAGCCTGTGCAAGTAGGCAAAATTAACGGTTGTCATGCCTTGACATTGGGCGTAGTTTCTAATGGTGCTGTAACCAACACCCGATCGATCTGAAACTTCCTTAAGTGTCCAGCCGTTCTGGTCTGCAAACTCCCGAATCCGCAACCTCACCAAGCCTTTGCTCATACTTACTTGACAAATGACAATCTGCTGTCGTTTAATATTAGATATCTGAAAAAGCGATCGCCTCACGTCTGAACAACTAAGGGCGATCGCCTTCAAAAATTAAATAGACAGTTACTAGCTGTCTACCAGCCATGATAGCATCATCCCAGCTAAAATCAAGCACCCTCACCTGCTCAAAAATTTTCCACAAATCGCCAATCCTGCATCCGATGGCGAGATTTGTCACAGAAGAAACAGTCGCACTCCTGTTCAATATCTCAGCAGAGGAGATTTACCGCATCGAATGCTGTCGCTACATGGTTTACGTGCACGCCAAAGGCATTAGTCGCTTTGTCAGCTACGCCGATTTTCCCCCTATTGTAGAAGTAAAGCCGATCGCACTTCAAGATTTTGGCAGGTGGTACAAACGCTGGAAAAGCAAGCAAGCACCAGCATTTTGGACGAAATTCTACACGTACAAGTTCAAAAAAGCTGTTTCAGTTGACAGCTTGCTAGAGTGGGGCCAATTGGTAGCTACTGTTAAATCGGTCATTTCTGGGCCCGCGCTGCAACAGCTACGAGATGTCTATGCCCAAGAAAAAGATTTGATGGATAAATTTTAAAGTGCGATCGACTTAATCCTACTTGAACTTTCAATTAAATTTTAAAACACTTCATCTTCGATTCCCAGCCACCATTCCCCCAGATTCATTAAATCTTTGTGAATGTCCGTAAGTTCTGTCATATACTCTTCAGCAGAAATCTCCGATCGCCTTTCTTGCAATTTTTTCAGCCGCAGTTGCACCAACAGCCAAGGTTTGGAAATCCCATCCGTTGCTTCGATATATTTGGCTAGATCGTTGCTGTCCATAGTTATTGTTATTTGTTATTTGTTATTTGTTATTTGTTATTTGTTATTTGTTATTTGTTATTTGTTATTTGTTATTTGTTATCTGTTGGTAGGTGGACTGGTATATTATACCAATTTTGAAATCCCTTTAAAAAAACCTCATTTTTTCCCGTCGCTTTTAACCGATATTTTGAACCATTCTCCAGAACAGGCAAGATGCCTGTTCCACAAAACATCAGGTTTCTTGTGGGGTGGGCATCTTGCCCGCCCGAAAACATGCTTTACCTATAATCCGAAGTCTGAATATTCTTGAGCTTCGCCGCATATTTCATGCCGTATTCCGGGCGACAGAAGCGATCAATCTGAGACTCAAAGAAAGCCCGATTTGCCTTCAAATGCTTGGGATTCGGGTCATCTAAAGGATACAAAAGAGCAGTCCGCAAAGCTTGAATCACCGCCGAAGTAACGCAGTACATCGATCGCTGAAATGTCACCCCAATTTGATTGAGGATATCATCTTCGCCCCGACAGCGCTGTTTGTAGAAATCCCTCAAATAAGGCGGCAGGAAATGCAGCATATCTTGTGCTAGCAAAGTCGGCGGAATCCCCGCCGTACCTACCGGGAATTTGTCTGCATACAATACTCCGAAGTGGAAGTCTTTTTGGTCGTCAGGAACTTCCTTAGCCTGAGCGTTGTAAGATTTAGTGCCTCGGAATGGCGAAGTGCGATAAAATACAGCTTCCACGTAAGGTAACGCTGCTTCGTAAAGCCAAGTGAAACCCTTAGATTTGGGGATGATTTCGTAGGTTTCGCCGTCGATTTGAACGTGGTGGTAAATCGGGCGTCCGGCGATCGCAAATATGCCATTTACCAGAAAATCCATAGCTTGAGGGACTGTGGTAACTTTCCCTTCGTCATAAAGATCCGAAACCTCAAAAAATACTGGTGCCATTACTTCCCAGAATAAACCGAGATTGCTGTAATAAGACATTTGGCGGCACTGTTCTAAAAACATTTCGGGAAATGCTTTGTGAAGTGCCAGCATGAACGGGTCTTTTTTGAAATAAGCTTTAATTGCCCGATCGGCATTAGCCTTATATTCGTCACTGTCCAAATAAGGATCGAATTGATTGGTGGGCACGTACAAGCCCCTGTGCCAAAGCATTGACCTCATGCACTCTTCGGCAAATTCCATGTTAATGCGATCGTGCCACAAATGGTGAAACAGTCGCGGCTTTTTCCCAGTTTCACCCTTTTCCATGAACTCCAAGAGTTCCGGGTGAACACTTCCAGTCCCGCGCCAAATCCGCAAATCTGCACCGTCACCTGCATAGTGATTTTGCAAGTCTAAATATTCCTGGGGCAAGAAGTATTTAAAGAAGGGAAGCGGGTGTAAAAATACTCGTTCGGCGATGTAAAGCAAATCCCGCCAGTAAAAGTCCATCGGCACCGCGTAAGCTTTCCAAATAGCGATGATTTGCATCAGATTTTCCGGCGTATCTGGAATCATTGCGCCACCCGCTTCCAGCCTGTGAATTATTTCGGCAAATTCGTGTTTGGAAGGAGGTAGTTTAGTTGCTGGTTTATTAGGGGTTTGTACCATTGTTTCTTCCTTGGATTGAGTGAAATTGAATATTTATCTACTTCCAGCCTCTGCCTATTGGTTAGAACTTAACGTAAAACCGATAGTCCAGAAGTCCGGCAGGGGTTGAAACCCCTGCCTCAAAGCGAAAGTCCTCGCTATGAGGACTAGAAAACTCATTAGTCCTCATAGCGAGGACTTTCGCTATAAGCCCCGTGGAATTCATTCCCTGGCGGACTTCGTTTGTGTAGACGCGATTTCAAGAACCGAATGTTCTAGGGGATAGCTAATAGCTACTTGGGTATTTCTGTCTACAGGCAGAGTAGCAACGATCGCATTTGTAGTGGATTCGCTCCACTTTAGCAGCCAAGCAGGTTGAATTCCCAACACAAAAATGATGCCTGCCAAAACCAGTGCCGGCATATTTTCAGCAAACGTAACTGGAGGGTAGTAAGCCGTGGCATTGTCCAACTTCCCAAAACAGGTGCGGTTGAGCAGAATCACAAAGTAAACTGCTGTTAAACCAGAGGCTAAAATGCAGATTAAAGTTGGAATTGGAAAGACTGAAAAACTGCCTTGAAATACTAAAAATTCGGCAATAAAACCCACCAAACCGGGAATTCCGGCGCTTGCCATACCGCCCAAAACTAACAGGGAACTGGCAGTGGGTAAACCCCGCATCGGGTTCATCAAACCGTTGAGCACGTCCAAATCCCGCGTGCCAACTTTGGTTTCGATGATACCTACCAAATAAAACAGCAAAGCTAAAATTAAGCCGTGGCTTACCATTTGCCCGACAGCGCCGATTAATGCCAGCTTCGTACCCGCAGCGCAGGCAACCAGGATGTAGCCCATATGCCCGATCGAACTATAGGCTACCATGCGTTTGATGTCTTTTTGGGCGATCGCGCTCAAAGCCCCGTACATCACGCTCACAGTCCCGATAATCGCTAAACCCGGAGCTATAATCGACCAAGTTTCGGGAAACATCTGCAAGCCAAACCGCACTAAACCGTAAGTTCCCAACTTCGCCAGAATCCCTCCCAGCAAAATTGCTGTTGCTGGCGAAGCTTCCACGTAAGCATCCGGTAGCCAAGTGTGCAGCGGCACCAAGGGAATTTTAATTCCCAACCCAATTAGCAAAATTGTTAGCAGGATTAACTGCATATTTCTCGGCAATTCTTGAGTGGTAATCGCACTGTAATCGAAATTTAAAGAACCACTCAGCCAAGCCACACCCAAAAATGCTGCCAGCACTAAAAGTCCCGAAACTGCCGTGTAGATCAAAAACTTCATAGCAGCGTATTCCCGCTGCTTTCCGCCCCAAATCGCAATCAACAGGTAAAAAGGAATTAATTCTACTTCGTAAAACAGTACAAACAGCAGCAAATTTTGAGACATCAAAGCTCCGGCAATACCAGCATTGATTAGCAAAATCAAAGCGTAGTAAAGCTGGGGGCGCTCCATCTTTTCGCCCGTGCCGTAAATGACTAATAGCGTCAGCAAAGCACTTAAAACCAGCAGCGGCAAGGACAAGCCGTCAATGCCCAAGTTGTAGCTCAAACCTAATTGTGGAATCCAAGGCAAATATTCTTGAAATTGCAGTCCCGAATTTGCTGGATCGAATTGAGTCAACAGCCAGATATTCAAAATGAAAATAGCTGCTGCAAAAGCCGAGGCTATTGAACGCAGACGCATCCCATTGATATTTCCGGGCAGGAACCCGACTACCGCAGCGCCCAACGCGGGCAACCAGAGCAAGGCACTAAGCATAATGTGTCAAGAGTAAAGAGTAATATCAATTCCGGTTGCACCGGAATGATTGTTGACGGTTGACGGTTGACAGTTAACTCGAATTTCCTATTCCGATGCTAACTTATTTGATATTAACTCTCAATTTAGCACGCTTTTATGGTTTGATAAGTTGAAAGTTTAGATGTTAAATTATCCCAAATTATCAATTCCAAATTGCATCATTACTCAGGAATAATAGTGACTGTCCCCGTGTCTAAATCGTAGTAGCCACCAACAACTTTCAGTTTATTCTCCGCAATTAACTTAGAGATAACTGGAGAGGCTTTCAATTTGTTAGCTTGCAGCCTAACATTCGCTTTGCAGGCATTTTCTAACTTGTCGCCCGCTTGGTCTTTCGAGCTTTCTACAGCAGGCCTAATTGCGTCGAGCAAACTGCCAATTTGACCGGGAACTTGAGCTCCTTTGATGGTTGCGTCTACCGCACCGCACCTTTTATGCCCGACTACCACAAGCACTTTTGCTCCCAGTACCAGCGTGCCAAATTCCAGGCTGCCAGTTTCTTCGGAAGTAACAACATTTCCTGCCACGCGACAGACAAATAAATCTCCCAATCCTTGATCGAAGATAATTTCCGAAGGAAAGCGGGAATCTGCACAGCCCAGAATCGCAGCAAAGGGTTTTTGAGATTTGGCAACTTCGGTGAGGCGCCCAAAGTCTTGGTTGGGATTTTGGCGTTTGCTGTCAACAAACCGTTTGTTTCCGTCGATTAACTTTTGGAGAGCTGCATCGGGAGTCGAGTCATTTTGAGCAATTGCCGGTTCGGGTGCAGCCAAATCAGCGCCTGCTCCTGCTGCGAGTATCCCTGTACCAATAGCACCTGCGACCAATTTGAGGGAATTGCGTCGGGAAAGATTGAATTGTCTGTTGTTTGAGGTCATTTATGCTGCCTTATTTGAACGAGTTGGAAATCTTTGTTCAAGACTTCATGTTTTTAAGATTTTAGATTAAAATTGTCACCTAAAATCTTAAAATTTATATCTCTTTACCCGCCTACAATCAGCGACAGGCGAGCTAGCAGTGGCCAGCTTATGAGCAGTCCCAAAACTGCTACTCCGAACAGAATTGTCAGGGCGTAAAACTGAGTTTGACCGTTAACGTTGTATTTGAGGCTTTGCCCGCCGAAAACCGTTGCGAAACCGATTAAGTTCGCGAATCCGTCAACAATATTGCGATCGAACCAGGAGATGATTTGAGCAACTAAACCGACTGCAAATATCACTGTCACCCGGTAAAGTTTTGCCGTGTAAAAGTCGTAAGCAAAAAAGTCTTGCAAAGCTTCAGAACCAATTCGTACAGGTTTTTCCCATTTTTCGTTCAGGTAAATAAATGCTCCGGCACCGATGCCGATCGCCGTTGACAAAACTAGCAGTCCAGTTGCGGTATAATTCAAACTTGCCCCCGGCAATAAATGCCACGCAGCCAGCAAGTGCGGAACGTGCAAAGTAAAGCCCATTAAAACAGTCATCGGCAAGATAAAAGGCCAGTGAACTTCCGGCGAGCGTTCGGTCATTTGCTTTGGTTGGCCGCCAAAAACTAAACCGAAGACGCGCATCAACCCAAAAGCAGTGACGCCGTTTACAAACAGCACTATTCCTAACAGCAAAGGATGAGTTTGCCAAAGCCCGGATGTGAAGTCTTCTAAAGCCCAGAAGCAGCCGAAGGGCGGTAGTCCCACCAATCCAGCGCTACCGACAATAAACGATATTGCCGATATTGGCCGCTTTCCCCACAAACCGCCGAGAGCTCGGACATCCTGAGTGATGCTGTTCCAAACTACCGAACCGATGCTCATCACCAGCAAACCCATTGCCAAGCTGTAGGCAAATATTAATGTCAGGGCTGTCTGGGCTTGTCCGGTGCCGACGGCGATAAATACTAAGCCCATGTAAGAGCTGACTATATAGGAAAGCGTGCGCTTGATGTCAATTTGGGCGATCGCAATTAATGAAGCACCCACCGCCGTCGCAGCACCTACAATAATAGTTGTCTTCAGTCCGATCGGCGACAAAGCAATCACCGGCTGCAACTTAATCAATATCCAAGCACCAGTTTCGACAACTACGGTATTCCGCAAAATCGTCGCCGGCAGCGGGCCTTCCATCGCCTCATCCAGCCACAGGTGCAAGGGAAACTGAGCGCACTTACCCATCGGCCCGGCAATCAAGGCTAAGCTCAACAGCGTCGCTACAGTAGGGTCAAGCTTTGCAGTCTGAGCCCAAACAGCCAACTCGTCAAAATTCCAAGTTCCAGCCAGCGCCAGAATTGCGACTACTCCCATCAGCAGGAATAAATCTCCCACCCGCTTTGTTAAGAAAGCGTCGCGGGCTCCTGTCACCACCAAAGACTGATTGAACCACAGCCCGACTAGCAGGTAAGTGCCCAAAGTCAGAACTTCTAAAATCATGTAGCTGAAGAACAGGGAATTGCACAGTACCAAGCCGCACATCCCCGCTTCAAACAGCCCCATCAGAGAAAAGAACCGAGCCCAGCCCCAGTCCATTTCCATGTAACCGAAAGCATAAATCTGGGCCAGCAAGTTCAGTCCGGTAATCAAAACTGTCGCGCCGACGGTGACAGCAGAGATTTCTACGGGAATGGTTAAGTCTAAACCTGCTACCTTCAGCCAGGGAATCAACTGGTGTTGCGCTGGTTGGTTCCAGATAGCTGTCAGGGCGATGACGCCGTGTAAGAAAGCGAACAAGGTTAATATGGCGTTCACGTAACCGGATGGTCTTGGCCCCGTGCGGCGGGTAACAGCCGGAAACCACAGCATCGACAGAACTCCGCCGATGAGTGGATAGCAAGGTATAAACCAAACGGTCTGGAGTAAGATTTGAGCCATTGGCATTACTTGTAAAGGTTACAAAAATTTAAAATTATGAGAATAATTCCCAACGCGCTGACGACAGCAGTGAAAAGCCCGAAGGCAGAAGTAAAGAAAATTTTGGGGTTTGCCTCTGAGTTTCTTCCCCTCGTCAAAACGAGCGCTTCAGAATAGACTTATTAATTTTATATTAAGTATTGCGTTAAATTTTCATATTTCCGATTCAGCATACTTATCTGTACTGATAAACTATACTTATAGGTATATATAGGGGGGATTGTGTACAAACGAATATTTGTCGATCGCAAGTGCGATCGAACAATTATTTATTGCTCTAAAATATTAAAACCGATTAAAACCGCTCAATCTGCCAAGCTGATTCGGGAAGTTTGGCTTGGCGCTGTCCGATCGCCCTTGCCCTAACATTCAAAAGACCGATCGGCGTATTAAACAAATCTACCATATCGGATCGGCTGCTCGCACTTTTGGCCGCTGCCACCGGAAATTCCTTTAACAGCCACCTAGCCAGCCGGTAAAAATATTCCCCTGTTGTGAATTCTCGCATCAAATCGACACCGTGGAGTTCGTGCAAATATTTATTAGATTCGCCGTACCGATACCATTGACTTTGCAACTGTTTTATTGTAGAACGGTGGCGGTGTCGGACGATCGCATTTTCGGCAAAATACATTTTATAGGATGTTTCCCGCAAAATCCGCCAGCATAAGTCCGCATCGCCGCCGCTGGTGAGATGCGGGCGAAACAAACCTATTTGTTGTAAAACTAGCCTCCGTACAGCTAAATTGGCGGTTTGGCCGTAAGCACAAAAAGGGTGAGCGAGAGTATGTTTTTGAGATAAAGTATTTTGGCGATCGGCGTGTTGTTCTAAAATAGTTTTACCGGGCAGTGCGAGTATTTCCCCAGCGCTAATTCCTATTTCTAAGTCAACAAATGGCTTAACTAAATTTTCCAGCCAGTCAGATTCCGGGCGACAGTCTGCATCAGTAAATGCAATGATTTCGCCTGTTGATGCGCGAATTCCTTTATTGCGGGCGGCGTAGGAACTTTGAATCTGGTTTTCGGTGAGGTGGCGAATGGTTATTCGATTGAAATTGCTTCCCCCCCTTGGTAAGGGGGGGAGTGAGGGCAGGGCGGTTTCATTTTCTTGTAGGGGCAAACCCTCGTGAAGAGCCCCGATGCCTGAAATGCCCATGAAATCATCTGTGGGTGGGGGCGGGTACGGGGGCATCGCCCCTACAAAAGCCTGGTTTTCCGTAGGGGCAATCCCCCCGTGGTTGCCCCGAAACAGCCCTGGGAGTGAGGGGGGGTTAGAGGCTGCTGTTTGGATGATGGTTGAAGTGCGATCGCGACTGTTATTGTCTACTAAGAGATATTCTACACTGTCGATCGGATAAGTTTGCGATCGCAGGCACTCGATCAACTCCGGCAAACCCATCTCGCCGTTGTAAACTGGCACAACCACCGAAACTTGCGGTAAAAACGTTTTAGTCATTCACAAACAACCGTAAACGATAGCATAACTAATATTGAGTAAGATTAAACGAACCGCGCAGGCGCTAAGGACGCTAAGGAAGATAAATAAGCAAATGTAGTTCTTACTTTGTCCTATAAGCGTCTTCGCGGTTCTTCAAATAATTAAAAAGTGTTACTAAGTTCCATGGCATTAACGGGGATATAACTTGTCAAAATTATAACTTCGGACTCTTAAACAGGCAAGATGCCTGTTTCACAACTGCATTCAGTTCTTGTGGAACAGGCATCTTGCCTGTTTCTTTCCCTTAAACAGGCAAGATGCCTGTTCCACAACTGCATTCAGTTCTTGTGGAACAGGCATCTTGCCTGTTTCTTTGAAATAGTAGAAAATATCTCTTACATCCCCTGTACAATCCGTCACCCCATCCGTTCTCAACTGTTCCCCGTCAACATCAGAACCATTAACACTAACGCCACGTTAGTTATATAAAAAATGCCAACAACCTGAGTTTCCAACCAGCCGCACAACTCTAAATGATGGTGCAGTGGAGCCATTCTTAACAGACGCTTGCCGATTCCATCCGGCCCTTTTGTAGCTTTGTAATAACCTACTTGAGCAATTACTGACAGCGTTTCAATAAAGAAAATCCCGCTGATAATTAATAATATCCAAAGGCTATTTGTTAATAAAGCTACCGCACCCAACGCACCGCCCAAAGCTAAAGCACCTGTATCGCCCATAAACACCTTGGCTGGATTGCGGTTGTGTGCTAAGAAACCGATACAACTGCCGCTGATGCAAGCGCAAAATATCATTAATTCTGGCGAAGTTGAGGCTACAGATGCGCCCAATCCCAAAAGTGCGATCGCCCCCAAACCTCCCATCAACCCGTCAACACCATCGGTAAGATTAGTAGCATTGCTTTCGGCAACTAGCACAAAACCAGCCAGCGGCCAGAACAGCAAACCTAATGGCAATACCCAACCGAAAGGCAAAGCAACATTCGTAGAAATTGCTGGTTGATGAAACATCAGCCACAGACAAAATAGAGCAGCAAAACTTATTTGCAAAGCCAATTTCATCCGAGGTGAAATACCTTTGTTAGACTTACGTCGCAGAATTTGCCAGTCATCGATCCAGCCAATGAAAGCGTAAGCTAAAGTTAAAGCCGATACGGCAACAACATCTGAGTTAAACTTAGACCAAAGTAAAGCGACTGCTACCCCAGCAGGTATAAAAAAGATGCCTCCCATTGTCGGCGTTCCCGCTTTTTTCAAATGGGCTTGGGGGCCGTCTTCGCGAATTATTTGTCCTGCTTTTAGTTGCTGGAGTACGGGCACCACTGCATAGCCCAACCCCGACGCAACTACAGCACAAACAACTAGCGGCATAAATAGCGATGCAGGTAAATTCAAAAATCTACCCGCTGCTACATCTAAACCGATCGCTACAATGCCGAGTCCCAAACCCAGCAGCAGGAATAAATTCTTGCCTGTAAGTTTGAAAGGCAGACTAAAAGGGATTTTCTCATCCAAAAAGTTATCCATAACACTCCTCACCACACACTATTTGAGAATAAGCAATTGACAATGTGGGAATAGGGTGCGATACAGGAGATTGAGAAATCTCTTAGTTTTTCTTCCCTGTTTCCGGTTGATTTCTTCACCCTTCTACCCGTTATTCTTCGCCTACACTCACATCCTCTTCTACTTCCTCTTCTAAATCATCGTAAGGACTGTCGTCAACTGCCATCAGTTCCGAAATTTCTTCTTCGTGCAGATAGTCGGGTTCTTGGACATCCCTTGCTAACAGGCGATTGTTAGATTCCAACCAGTCTAAAAGAGAAGATTGCTGTTTTAATGGAATTACATCCGCAGGTAAGTGGCGAGGAATTTGACGCAGAGATGGGTTGTACATGATTATCGGTTTTTAAAGACAAAGACGCGATCGAGTAGAGGTAACGTTTTGCCGACGAACTGCTCCTTTGATCAAGCACTTGCAAATCGGGCATTTAGCAAGGCTAAAGCATTATACCACAGGCACTGTTTGGTTCCGGATCGGATAAGATGGGAGACCGAAAAGGCGATCGCCCCCAAGCATGGGCATGAGGATAGCACTAAAATCCGCTCTTGCCAATCCTTCTTTAGCCGTAAGCATTGTACTCTAAGACGATCGTCTTTAAGATATCGCGGGACAAGCGGCGATCCTGTTCTGCAAGCCTCCCTAACAGCAAGGGTTTGATTCACAACATTCTCCTGGTTTTTCATCAAAGCCTGAGCTCGAATGCCCTCTGGCTTCTTCAGTCAACTCTCAAGCAATAAATCTCAGAATGGATACAACGGCAGCGGTTTTATACAACAAAGAGGGCTACGACACCGGAGGGCAAAAACTTCTGGGGCGTCATTCAGCCGGAGAAGGGTTTCTCAAAAGCTTAGTCCAACACGGAACCGCCGACTCTCTCTACTGTTGCGCCGATAGCGAAACAACCTTTAAAGAGTTTTGTTCGCACATCCAACCTTGGCTGCAAACACCTCGGAAAGTGCGCTGGATTCCGATGGAACGACCGGATTTGCTATCTCAACCGGGCACAATTTACCGACCCGATCCGGTTCTGTCGCAGATGGTGTGGGCGCGCAGATTTGTCGATCAGCGGGCCTACAGCGTTTGCGGCGTTACTCACACGATCGGTACAAAATACATCATGGGGGCGATCGGCGATTTGATCACCGCACCCATGCAGCCTTGGGACGCCCTGATCTGCACCTCTGCAGCCGTAAAAACAGCAGTAGAAGGAGTTATGAGGGAGTGGTCTGAATATTTAGCCCAGCGGAACGGCGGTAAACCGGAAATTTTGGTCAAATTCCCCGTTATTCCCCTAGGAGTCGATTGCAGCGCGTTTCCGCAGGGTTTGGAAGCAGTTAATAGTCGCCGCCAACTGCGACAAGAACTCGGCATTTCTCCGGAAGATATTGTTGTGTTATTTGTAGGTCGATTGACTTTTTCTGCAAAAGCTCATCCGGTACCCATGTACATCGCCCTAGAACGGGCAGCACAACAGACAAAAGCCAAAATCCACTTAATTCAAGCCGGTTGGATCGAAGATCCGAGAGAAGAACCCGACTTTAAAAATAGCGCACAAATATTTTGTCCCTCGGTGAATGCTATTTTTTTAGATGGGAGACAGCCGGAAATTAGAATAAATATTTGGTCGGCCGCCGACATTTTCATTTCGCTTTCCGACAACATTCAAGAATCCTTTGGACTGACACCAATAGAAGCTATGGCGAACGGACTGCCGGCCATAGTCTCCGATTGGAACGGATACAAAGAATCTGTACGCCACGAAATAGACGGCTTCCGCATTCCCACACTCATCCCACCCCCGGAATCTTGTTTAGATTTAGCCCTAAATTATCTCGACGACAGCTTAAATTGGCCGACTTACATGGGTCACACTTCCCTCGCGACAGCAGTAGACATTGATGCTTGCACCCTGGCGTTGTGTCAATTAATTGAAAACCCCGAATTGAGAAAGCGGATGGGGGAAAATGCCAGACAAAGGGCGAGGGAAATTTATGATTGGAAAGTAGTAATTGCTGCTTACGAACAATTGTGGCGGGAATTAGCAGAAATTCGCCTGGAGGCACCGGAGTCAGCACCTTTAAAACCTGGGAAGTCGCCTTATCCCCTAGGCGACGATCCGTTTCGGGTATTGGCTAATTATGCGACTAGAAGTTTAAGCAATGAGATGATGCTGAGTCTGGGTGTGATCGCCACACCAGAACTTTTAAAGCAGGTACGGACAATTAGGTTTACCAGTTTTGGTGAGGATAGGAGAACATCTGTTAGCATTCAGATGGAGATATTGGACACAATTAAGCAGGAAGGTGCGATCGGCGTGGGGGAACTTATCCGACGCTACGTTAAAAACGAGCAAGAATTAGCCGACCTGTATCGGACTCTGCTCTATCTGGTGAAATTTGGTATCTTAGTTATTAGTTGTTAATACTCTGCGGACTCGGCGATTAAAATCGCTACTACACAAAATTTCCTCCCTCTCGCTTGAGACAGAAGAAAAGAGCGGTCTGACTTTTGCCTCACCTTCGATAATTAATCCGTGTATTCGTGTCAAAACCCGTGTTCTTCCTTCTTAAAAAATCATGCTTAGAAAATCTGCACTCTTAGAGATAATTGCTGGCAAGAATCGAGGTTTGCTGGCTACTCCCAGCGACAAACAAGCGATTTTAAGCGCGATCGCCCAATTGGAAGATTACAACCCCACGTCTCGCCCTGTGGAAGCTGCAGAGCTTTTAAATGGCGATTGGCGACTATTGTACACCAGCAGCAGCGACCTGCTGAATCTTGACGCTTTTCCCTTAGTAAAATTGGGGTCAATATATCAATCTATCCGCGCCAAAGAATCTAAAATTTACAACATTGCCGAACTTTACGGCTTGCCTTATTTGGAAGGAATTGTCAGTGTGGCGGCGAGATTTCAGCCAACTTCAGAACGGCGAGTGCAGGTGAAGTTTGAGCGGTCAATTGTCGGTTTAAGCAGGTTGATTGGCTATGAATCTCCGGGGAAGTTTATCGATGAGATTGAGTCGGGGAAAAAGTTCGCTGCTGTAGATTTCGGGCTGGATACTCGCGAACAGCAGGGATGGCTGGATATTACTTATTTGGATAAAGATTTGCGGATTGGACGGGGGAATAAAGACAGTGTTTTTGTCTTGACAAAAGAGTGATTTGTTATTATTTGATATCGGGGCGGGTTTTACCAAAAATCTCAGCCTAAGACCCACAATCTTTTAAACCCGCCCCGACCTAATTGCCAAGTTATTATTTAATGTAGGGGCGGGTTTTACGAAAAATCTCAGCCTAAGACCCACAATCTTTTAAACCCGCCCCGACCTAATTACCAAGTTATTATTTGATGTAGATACTGTCTTGACCTGTCAAGGGGTAGCAGTCAAATAATTGGGGTCGAAAGGCTTTTGGGACTTTAAAATCCC